>NZ_JAVFVN010000889.1:0-118989 GCF_030910085.1 Stenotrophomonas maltophilia group sp. RNC7
CTTTGATACCGACAGCGCACTGTCGGCCGTTGACCTGCGCAAGATGCAGGAGCGTGCCGAGGTGATGCAGCTGGGTGGGCAGCTGCTGTTCAAGGGCGTGGGCGACCTGGGCGGCTACCTGAGCCAGAAGGCGGAGACCGAAGAAGGCAAGGCGTTCTGGGCCGACGGCGGCAACGGCCGCGCGCTGCTGCACGGCATGGCCGGTGCAGCGATGGCCGCATTGGGTGGTGCGGATGCGCTGAACGGCGCGGTGAGTGCTGCTGGTGCGGAGAAGGCCAAGATCGCGATCTCGGAATTCCTCGAGAGCAACAAGGGCAACCTGAGCTGGGAGGACTACCAGTCGCTGATGGAAGTTGGCAGCGCGATGGTGGGCGGGGCTCTGGGTGGAAGCACGGGCGCCAACATTGCCGTGACCGGGGATCGGTTCAATCGGCAGCTGCATCCGGATGAGGTGAAGTGGATCAACATGAATGCTGCCGCGTTCGCCGCCCAGGAAGGTATCAGCGAAGCAGAGGCGGTACGCAGGCTGACCACGGAAGGTGCCGCGCGTGTTGATGCAAAGGTCAACCGGTTGGTGGGCAACGAGAACGTTGATCTCGAAGCAACCGCGTTCCTGAGCAAGATGGGTGGGACGTACGGGTTCACCGCGACGGAGGCTGAGTACAACAACTTCAATCTCTATGGCAACGAGCTTCTCAACAACGATGCGCTGTACGGGCAGGTCATCGGATCCCTGCAGTCCTCCGGCGTATCCAAGGATGCCCTGCAGCTCAAATTCTATGATCTGAACAACCTCCGCGGAACGAAGATCCGGGGTGGTGACGGCTGGACGATGATGGGGACCTTCAGTGGCGACATTGGCGCCGCTGGTAGCGTGATCGCCAGCGTAGCCAAGGGCGACGGCAACGGTGCTGCCATCGGCGCAGCGACGTTCCTGATCCCGGTGCGGTTGCCCGGGGCGAAGATCGTTGGTGAAGTGGGTGCGGAGATCGCCGGGGCCGCGACCAAGCAGGGTGTGCTCAAATCTGAGGAGATCCTGAAGTCGGTACAGAATGCGGCTAGCGAAGCTGCCAAAGAAGGGCATGTAGCATTCGCTAATGATGTCGTAAATCTGCCGCTCTCCAACATCGGTCGAATTGATCACTCTGCCAGGCATTTGATTGAAGCTGGAATAATTACGGAGAATTCTGGGTCAAAAGCCGCTCGGCAGGCATTTCAGGATATTGGGCGGGCTATTCTTACAAAACCAATAAAAACTTTTGATCACGTAATGGTTCAAGGCGGGCAGCCGGTTAAAGGCTTTTATGGGAAAATTAACGGAGAGGACGTTGTTATCTTTGTGGCGAAGGAGCCTCGCGGCAAGATAGCGGCTGGAGATATTGTTACAGTGATCAAGCCATCCCCGCAGCAGATCAAGAATTTCGGACTATGATAACGAAAGGCAGCCTCGGAATATATTGGGCCATTCCAGACCAGTCTGGTCGTTTTGTTTATCAGGAGGAGGTATGCGGAATTATTTTCTACGGGTATTGGAGTTGTGGTTCGATTGGCGAATTTGGCAAGAATAGTGCCTCGTTTGAGGACATATGGAGTGGTCGCGTCGATGTGAGATTCAGGGAGTGGGAGGGGCAAGGTATGAGCAATTTGTCCGCCGAAGTTAAGATAAATTCCTGGCCTGATGAGGACGAGTGGTTGATATGCATTAGGCGATCACTGGAATGGTTTGTTGAGGGGGGCGCAATCATTTCCTGGTGTGGATCGGAACTGAGTAGCCCCTCCTTGGATGTGTTCTCATCAGTGGATAGCTCTGGTTCGGTATATGCCGCATATAGTGAACGTATCGGCTTTGTTTGTGGTTCGGGATTGAATTGTGAGTATCAGGATGTAAGTCCTTCGGAACTTGAACGTTTTAATAGGCTTGTTCTGGGGGCGGTGTAGATCTACTCATATTCTTGCATTTAGGGCTGCGCAAGTAGTTTCATCCGGGGCGATCGAGGACTCTTTTTATCTTTTGCTCGCATCATTTGCATCTAGAGATGGAATTGTGCGGCTTGGGCGTGAATGGCTGAGCGCGCAGGCGTCAATATGAAGGGAGATCGGTGATGTAGAGATCTCCGAGATCTGTGCTGGTGCGAGTGTGATATTTGTTTCGGGCCGATGATCTGGACTCTGCGCTTCGCCAAGACATTCCGCAGCACTGGATTTTTGATGACGTTGGAGATGCATTGAGGGCGAGCAAAGTATCTGATTCAGATCAGATGTACGCCCTGCTTGAGGCGCTTTATGGGTTGGCTGCTGATTATTGTTTGGCTTGGTATATTGCTGGACCGCTGTTTGAAATCAATATTGATCTTGAGCCTTGCTTTCACTTTTGGAGTGCTGGTGGGTGCTGTGCGCTCACGCGTAATGAGTTTATGGTCTCCAGCCGGACGGCACCTCTCAACTAGAGTGTGTTACGAACCTTGCCATGATCCCGCTGCCGTAAAGGGATGGTCGCATTTCCCCTTTCGCGAGGTCGTACGGGATGGTTCAGAGGCGGGAGTCCGCGTTGTCTTTGCTATCTATGGCTAAAATTCAGAGGCCATGGTTATATTTGAGCCTGATTTGAAGTGTCGATGATGGGCTTTGCGTAAAACGTAGCTGCGATCCTTCAGTTTTTCTGCCAGTGATCTGGACTATGCACTTCGCCATGGCATTCCGCAGAATTGGACTTTTGACGAGGCGGGAGATGCATTGAGAGCGAGAATGATGTCTGAATTAGATCAGATGTGCGCCTTCGAGGTAGTTTATATGCCTGTGGAAACAAATGATGTCGTGCGCCTGCTAGAAGACATTCCTTCGGAGGAGATTTGTCGTGGCAGTACCGGGGTAGTGGTTGCCCTCTTCTCCGAGCCAGAGGAGGCCTATGAGGTTGAGTTTTGCGACGAGCATGGCGCCTCAACTGTACAGGTTGCACTGCGGCCATCGCAGTTTGAGATCGTGATGTAGTAGCTCGTCGATGTCGCCTTAGCGGCCAATGTCGCCGCTGGCGTGGGCGACGCCATGCAGCAGGGGCTTCCGACGCCACCGACGGCGTGAGCCTGCACATCGGCATCGGTTCCTCCAGCTCCAGTGCCAGCCAGACCAGCGACGACCAGTTGGCGGTGGACCGCACCATCCGCAGCCAGGGCTACTTCAGCATCGTCGCCACTGCCGGTGACCTGAACAGCGCGCTGTCGGCCGTTGACCTGCGCAAGATGCAGGAGCGTGCCGAGGTGATGCAGCTGGGTGGGCAGCTGCTGTTCAAGGGCGTGGGTGACCTGGGCGGCTACCTGAGCCAGAAGGCGGAGACCGAGGAAGGCAAGGCGTTCTGGGCCGACGGCGGCAATGGCCGCGCGCTGCTGCACGGCATGGCCGGTGCAGCGATGGCCGCATTGGGTGGTGCGGATGCGCTGAAGGGCGCGGTGAGTGCTGCCGGTGCGGAGAAGGCCAAGATCGCGATCTCGGAATTCCTCGAGAGCAACAAGGGCAACCTGAGCTGCAGGCGCTGTCAGCCCCGCTTTCCCGCGAACCGTGCCTCGATCTCCTCCAGTGACTTGCCCTTGGTCTCCGGCAGCCAGAACGCGGCTACCAAGAAGAACACGAAGGTGCACGCCGCCCAGAACACGAACATGCTGGCGTAGCCGTAGTGGCCCACCGCGGGCAGGAAGATGGCGGCGATGGTGGTGGACACGAACTGGTTGATCAGCAGTGCGATGCTCATGCCGTTGGAGCGGATGCGGTTCGGCATCAGTTCCGACAGCGCCAGCCACACGCACACGCCGGGGCCGACCGCGAAGAACGCGACGAACACCAGGATGCAGGCGGCCACCGCCCAGCCGTGTGCCGGTGGCGGCACCGGGCCGATGCGCGCCTGTTCGATGCGCAGCGGCGCCTGCGCGGCACTGGCCGGGTCGGCGAACGGGTTCAGATGCAACTTGCGGAAGAATGCGCCGATCACGCTGTCTGGCTGTACGGTGCCGGTGCGGTCGATACGCAGTTCGCGATCAATCAGGTTGTCGCTACGCACGGCGCGCACGTTGGTGAAATCACCGTAGGCATAGGAGACGGTCAGCTGCATCGGCCGCCCTTCGCGGTCGATCCCCGCGCCCAGGCGCTGCCACTGCGCATCATCCAGCACCAGCTGCAGGCCGTCGCAGTTGACCGCCGCCTGCAGCTGCGGCTGCACATCAGCGCGACCGCGCTCGGCCTGGAAGAACAGCGTGGCCGCGGCCAGCAGCGCCACGCAGATGCCACCACTGCCGAGCATCAGCAGGAACTTGCGGCCCTTGCGGTCGACCAGCAGCAACGCGACCACGGTCATCACCGCATTCAGCAGCTTGATCGCCACGTCGGCGCCGTTGGCCACTGAACCGGACAGGCCGGCCTGATTGAGGATGTTCACCGCGTACGCCAGCACCGAGTTGATGCCGGTGGCCTGGGTGCAGGCCAGCACGACGCAGGCGAGCAGGAACGGCACCACGTAGCGGCGGCTGAGCAGCGGGTCGCGCTTGCTGTCGCTGCTGCTCGATTCCGGCGCCTGGATCTGCGCAAGGGTGGGCTCCACATCGGCAGCGGGCAGTACGCGATGCAGGCTGCGGCGGGCTTCATCAATGCGGCCCCGGCGTACCAGCCAGCGTGGCGATTCGGACAGCCAGAAGATGCCCGCGCAGAACAGCAGGCCCGGCGCCAGGCAGGTCCAGAAGATGGTGCGCCAGGCGTGGTCCTTCACCGTGAACAGCTCCTGCGCCTGCTGTGCCAGCGGCAGCGAGCGCACGGCTTCGGCGGCGGCATCCACGGCGTGGGCGTGGTACAGGCCGATCAGGGCTGCCAGCACCAGGCCAACGGTCAGCAGCAGCTGGAACATCGCGGCGCCGCGCCCGCGTCGCTCGGGGCTGAGGACTTCGGCCAGGTACAGCGGAATCACTACACCGATCAAACCGCCACTGATGCCCTGCAGCAGGCGGCCCAGCAGCAGCGGCGTGTAACCGGAGGCCAGCGCCATGATCGGAATCGAGGCGGTGAACAGCAGGCCGGCCAGCAGCATCGCGCCGCGGCGGCCGATCAGGTCGGCGATCATGCCGGCGAACAGCGACGACAGCACGCTGCCCAGCAGTACCGCGGCCACCACGAAGCCGAGCTGCTGGCTGCTGAGCTGCCAGGCGTGGCTGGCAGTCGCTTCAAGATAGGGCAGGGCGCCGGCGATGATGCCGATGTCGATGCCGTACAGCAGGCCACCGAGGCCGCCGATGAAGAGCAGGTAGCGTACGGGCCAGCGCGGAGCGGTGCTTGCGGTCATCGGCAGTTCCTGTGGTAGCGCCGGGCCAGGCCCGGCGGCGGTTCGTCGCAGAGTGCATTCTGTAGAGCCGAGCCATGCCCGGCTGCTTTCCGTTCCGATATCGAGGTTCCCCATGCCGCGCTTCGCGCGGTGAGCCGAGCATGGCTCGGCTCCACAGGGAGCCCGCGCGGCATCCGGGCCGCATCGCTTGCGTCAGCTCAGATCAATCACGCGCCCGCCAACCACCACCTGCTTCAGGTGCAGTTCGGCGTCCAGTACCACCAGGTCGGCGCGGGCGTCGGGCGCGATGCGGCCGCGATCGCCCAGGCCCAGGTAGTCGGCCGGGAAGGTGGAAACACGTTGCGAGGCGTCGGCCAGCTCCAGGCCCACGCGCACCAGGTTGCGCAGCGCCTGGTCCATGGTCAGCGCGCTGCCGGCCAGTGAACCCGTGGCCAGTCGCACGCAGCCGCCGCACTTGTGCACGCGCTGCTCGCCCAGCGCGTACTCGCCGTCGGGCATGCCGGTGGCGGCCGTCGCGTCGGTCACCGCATACAGGCGCGGGATCGCGCGCGCGGCCAGGCGGATCACGCCGGGATGGATGTGCTGCAGGTCGGGAATGATCTCGGCGTACTGTGCATGCGCCAGTGCTGCCGCCGCGATGCCCGGGTGATAGTGATCGACGCCGGTCATGCCGTTGAACAGATGGGTGAAGCCGGAGGCACCGGCCTGCAGCGCGGCCACGCCTTCCTCGTAGGTGCCGGCGCTGTGGCCGAGCTGCACGCGGATGCCCATTGCCGCCAGCGCGGGTATCAGTGCGGTGTGCTCGCCGATTTCCGGAGCCAGCGTCATCACCCGGATCGGCGCGAGTGCGTGCAGTTGCCGCACCAGCGCCAGCGTCGCCTCGATCGTACGGTTGGGCTGTGCACCCAGGCGCTGCGGGCTGATGAATGGTCCTTCCAGATGCACGCCGACGATGCTGGCGGCGTCGGCATCGGGCGCCGCCATCGCCGCAGCCACGCCCTGCAGCGCGTGCTCGATCTCATCCAGGCCGGCGGTCATGGTGGTCGCCAGCAGTGTGGTGGTACCGAAGCGCAGATGGGTGCGTGCGATGGTGCGCGCCACGTCGCCGCCCTGCATCAGGTCCACCCCGGCCGCACCGTGTACATGCAGGTCGATGAAGCCGGGCAGGATGACCGGCAGCTGCAGGTCGTCAGCACCACTGTGGTCATCCACCTGCAGCTGGCGCACGTGTGAATCGAAGTGGACCTGGCCACGCCGCCAGCCCAGCGGGGTGAGGATGCGGCCGTGCAGGGAACGGGCGTCGGTCATGCGGGAGGCTCGGCGATGATCACTTCGATGCCCAGCCGCTGCAGCCCTTCGCGGGTTGCGTCGTCGATACCGGCATCGGTGATGATGGCGTGGATCTGGTCCAGGCGGGCGATGCGGTGCAGGCTGACGCGGCCGAACTTGGAGGCGTCGGTCAGCACCACGATGCGGCGCGCACGCTCGACCATGCGGTGGTTGAGGCGGGCTTCGGCCTCGTCGTGGGTGGTCAGGCCGAACTGCAGGTCCAGGCCATCCACGCCCAGGAACAGGGTGTCGAAGCTGTACGAGTTGAGGCTGGCCTCGGCCTGGCTGCCCTGCAGCGACAGCGACTGCTGGCGCAGCAGGCCACCGGTCAGCAGCACGGTGATGCCCGCGGCATTGGCCAGTTCCCAGGCGATGTTCAGGCCATTGGTCATCACCGTCACGTCGCGATGCGCGCGCAGGTGGCGGGCCAGCGTCATCGTGGTCGAACCGGAATCGATGATGATGTTGTCGCCCGGCTGCACCAGGCGCGCAGCGCGCGCACCGATCGATTCCTTCAACGGCAGGTTCAGCGCGTCCTTCTCATGGATGTCCTGTTCCTGCGGCGGCGTGCGCACCAGGGTGGCGCCGCCGTGGGTGCGGTTGGCCAGCCCCTGCGACTCGAAGTGGGTCAGGTCGGCACGGATGGTCACCGCCGACACGCCGAAACGCTCGACCAGATCGGCCACCTGCACCGAGCCGTGCTCGATCAGCAGCTGCAGGATCTGTTGCCGGCGGGAGCGGGTGTTGCGCATGGCCATTCTCGGTTTCGCGGGGAAAGGTAGAGATTAGCCGTTCGCAGCAACTGCGGCAGCCGAACCTGCGTTCTGCGTGCGGGTTCCGGCCTGGTTGGCGCTGCAGGCGCGCGCGTACTCGCCCAGGCACAGGCCGATGCGGTGCTGCACCAGCGCGGTGGGGGTGTTGGCCAGCGTGCCCTCACGCACGGCGCGGTACTGCTCCGGCAGGTACTGGCTGAGCAGCACCAGTGGCGGCGCGTTCTGTTCCAGGTTGGCGAACAGGGTCTGCACCGCCTGCACCAGCGCGGGCTCGCCCCAGTAGTAACGGCAGCGGTCGCTGAAGGAGTAACTGCGCAGCAGGCGCAGCGCGGCGTCATCGCCCTGGTAGTAGGACTGCCAGTACTTCGGCTGCGCCACCATCACCTCGTCCAGCACCTGCGGCAGGCGCGAGCACTGTGCCGCCGGCAGCAGTTCGGCCTCGATCGCGGCCAGCGCGAACAGCGCTTCGCGGTAGGCGAAGGTGGCCGCGGGCCCGACCTTGAGGATGGCGAAGTGGTCGCGCACCAGCGCGTGCAGGCCGCTCTCGCGCTGGTAGTCGGTGGAGTGCGCTTCGAACACGATGCGTGGCTGCTGTTCGAGGAAATCGGCCAGCGTACTGGCAGCGGAGGCGTCGTACTCGTGCACGCTGCTGTGGTCGAAGTCCACGCCCGGCTGCACCACCATCGCGATCACACGCTGCCACGCATCGCGCAACTGCGAGGTATCGAAGGCCTGCCGGTGGATGGCCAGGGTCTGCGCGGCGGCGGCCGGCGTGGTCACCTGCAGGCCCTCGGCCAGCGAGGCTTCGCCTCCGGGAATCGGCACTTCGGTACCGATCACGTAGACCGGCGGCGGCAGGCCATGTTCGGCGGCGGTGCGCTCGGCGATTTCGGCCAGCTCGGCCGAGCGCGCGGCGACGATGGCATCGGGCAGCGGCACCGGATCATCGGCGCAGGACATGCTGCAATCCAGATGGATCTTGTGGAAACCGGCGGCGACGTAGGCCTCGATCAGCACGCGCGCGTGGGTCATCGCTTCGGCCGCCGGGCGCTTCTGCCAGGCATTCGGGCCGAGGTGGTCGCCGCCCAGCATCAGCCGCTCGCGCGGGAAGCCTTCTTCATCGGCCAGCGTGCCCACGTAGTCGCGGTACTGCGGCGGGGTCATGCCGGTGTAGCCGCCGAACTGGTCGACCTGGTTGGAGGTGGCCTCGATCAGCAGCACGGTGCCATGCGCCAGGGCGACGTGCATGGCCGCGCGCAGCACCTGCTCGTTGCTGCAGCAGACGCTGTACAGGCCGACGTTGGCGCCGGCGCGGTGGGAAGCAAGCAGGGTCTGCAACGGGGACATGGTCAGGCTCCGGAGATCAGGAAAACGAGGGTTGGCAGGCGAGCAGGGCAGCGCCACGTGCGCCACCGGCATCGCCGAACCGTGGCGGCACGATCGGCGGGACCTGCACGCCATTGAACAGATGGGTGGCGATGGCGGCCGGCAGCTGCTGGTACAGCGGCGCGTACTGCGAGAGTCCGCCGCCGAGCACGATCACGTGCGGGTCCAGCGCCAGCACCAGCGCGGCCAGGCTGTGGCCGAGCAGATCACGATGGATGTCCAGCGCCTTGCGCGCGCGGGCATCGCCGGCTTCGGCCAGCGTGATCACCGCACTGGCATCGACGGCGCTGCCTCCGAGGTGGCGTTCGATCATGGCCAATCCGCTGCCGGACACATAGCGCTCCACGCAGCCCTGCAGGCCGCAGCCGCAGTCCAGCAGCGGCAGGCCATGGCGCTGCAGCAGATGGCCGGGCACGCTACAGTGGCCCCATTCGCCGGCCAGACCGTTGAAGCCGGACAGCAGCCGGCCCTGCAGACAGAAGCCACCGCCGGCACCGGTGCCGAGGATGGCGCCGAACATGCTGGGGTAGCCGTCGGCGGCGCCGCCGTGCGCTTCCGACAGGGCAAAGCACTGCAGATCGTTGCCGAAGTGCAGCGGGCGCTGCAGGCGTGCCTGCAGATCCTGCGCCACGCATTGGCCGGTCAGTGCAGGCACGTTCGCGCTGAGCTGGCGGCCGCTGCGGCGGTCACGCACGCCGGGCAGGGCAATGCCGATGGCCGCATCATTCCGGCCCAGCGCGGCGTCGGCCTCGGCCACCAGCGTCACCACGGCCTGCAGGAAACCATCGTAGTCGCCCTGCGGCGTGGCCACGCGGCGGCGCCAGGTGACCTGCATCGCCGCATCGCACGCCACCAGCTCGATCTTGGTGCCGCCGATGTCGATGCCATAGCAGGCGTGGGCGATCAGCTCAGCCATGGTGGATGGTGACGCCCTTGACGACGCGGTTGACGGTGCCGTCCGGGAACGGGTTGTCCGGGGTCAGTCCCAGCGCGGCCGAGCGCTGCAGCGCGAACAGCTGCGCGAAGCCCAGCCACACCGGTGCCAGCCACGGATCGTCCAGCGCCGGTACGGTGAGGGTGTAATCGTCATCGGCGCCGATATCCGAATGCGGACCGATCGCCAGCACCTGCCCGGCCACGCCATCGCGGCGCAGTTCTTCCAGCAGGTCCTGCTCGTAGCGGCGCGCGAGCGGCTGCACGCTGCGCAGCACCACCACTAGGGTGTTGCCATCCAGCGTCGACTTGGGGCCGTGACGGAAGCCCAGCGGCGTGTTGGCCAGCGCCAGAACGCGGCCAGCGGTCAGCTCCAGCACCTTCAGTGCACACTCGCGGGCCAGCGCTTCCAGCGGCCCGCTGCCAAGGTAGATCACGCGGTTGAACGGGCGCTGCGCAAGCGTTGCCACTGGTGCGTCCCACTGCGCCTGGCCTTCGCGGGCCAGCGCGGCGATCTGCTTCAGGCGCGCCACGCGCGCATCCCACGGCGAGCGATCGAACACCGTCAGTGCCGCCAGCAGCATGCAGGTCAGGCTGCTGGTCATGGCGAAGGCACGATCGCAGCTTGCCGAGGGCATCAGCAGGGTGCAGGTATCGGCACGGCCGGCGCCACGGCGGGCCAGTTCGCCATCGGCGTTGCAGGTGATATCGAGGAAGTGCGCGTCGTCCACGTCGCTGCGCACGCGGTCCACCGCGGCCACGCTTTCCGGACTGGAACCACTGCGGCCAAACGAGACCAGCAGGGTGGGGCGGTCGCGCTGCAGGTACAGCGCCGGATGGGTCAGCAGGCTGGTGGTGTGCACCACGCGCACCTCGGCCGGCCACTGCGCGTTGATCGCATCGGCCACCATCTCGGCGATGAAGCCGGAGCTGCCGGCGCCGGTGAACAGCACGCGCTGGTTGGGATCGTTGAGGCTGTCGCCGAGGAAGGCCTGCAGGCGGTCGCGGGCACGCGACAGGTCCTGTGCAAGGGCTTCCCACAGCGCAGGCTGCTGGGCGATTTCGGTAGCGGTATCGGCTCCGCCAAGGCGCTGCCAGGCGGACACATCGGAAAGCAGGGTGACGTCCATTCGGAGGTTCCAGTTGGGCCAGCGCACCATCTGCGTTTTCTTTCGAAATGTCAAATAGCGAAAGTAAAAAGAAAGAAAATGGCGTGGTGGCTTTTCCCGCCAGGGAGTGCTCGGGGAAACGAAAGAACGGGCCGGATGCCGTATCGCACAATGCTTAACAGGCACCTGCAAGCGCTTACACAAAGTATTGCGACGCAACAACTTTCGTTTCAATGGAATATATCTTCCTTTTTCCTTTCAATTTGTTGACATCTTTCGAATCGCTGCCCTAGAGTCGGCCCAGTCGCTTTCGAAACGCCCGGTGAACGGGTTGGGAGTCCGCGTGGAAAACTGCGTTCGTCGCTCGCCGCTGATGCTGGCCCTGATGCCGGCCTTGATGCTGGCGTCCATGACGGCCCGGGCCGAGCCGGTCGGCAACCTGCGGTCGGTCAGCGCCAGCGCCAGCCGCGATGGCGTGCAGGGCTGGGACCTGCAGACCGACAAGGGAGCGCGCATCCGCATTGAACTGCCGGCGACCGACATCATCCGCGTGCAGGCCGGCCGCAACGGCACGTTGACCGGGGCCGGCGACAAGGCCGCACCGATCGTGCTGCCGCAGCCCAAGGCGAACGTGCAGGCGCAGCTGGAAGAAGACGCGCAGGAAATCCGCGTGCGTACCGACGCACTGGTCCTGCATGTGCAGCGGCAGCCGCTGCGCCTGCGCCTGGAACGTCTGGACAACGGCCAACCCACCGCGCTGTGGCAGGAACTGCAGCCGCTGGACCTGGAGGCCACGCAGAGCGTGCAGGTGCTGTCCTCGCAGGCCGATGAGGGCTACTTCGGGGGCGGCCAGCAGAACGGCCGTTACCAGTTCAAGGGCCGCGAGCTGGAAGTGTCCTATTCCGGCGGCTGGGAAGAGGGCGACCGCCCCAGCCCTGCACCGATGCTGCTGAGCAGCCGTGGCTGGGGCATGCTGCGCAATACCTGGAGCGATGGCAGCTACGACCTGCGCCAGCCCGATCAGGCCACGCTGCTGCATCGCGAAGACCGTTTCGACGCGTACTACTTCGTCGGCGCCGACCTGCCCAAGCTGATCGAGCGCTACACTCAGCTGACCGGCCGCCCGAACATGGTGGCGCGCTGGGCGCTGTCCTATGGCGATGCCGACTGCTACAACGACGGCGACAACAGCAGGAAGCCCGGCACCGTGCCCGAGGGCTGGAGCGACGGCCCGACCGGCACCACGCCGGATGTGATCGACAGCGTGGCCAAGCAGTACCGCGAGCACGACATGCCCGGTGGCTGGATTCTGCCCAACGACGGCTACGGCTGCGGTTACAAGCAGTTGCCGGAAACCGTGAAGGGGCTGGCCGGCTACGGTTTCCGCACCGGACTGTGGACCGAGAACGGCGTCGACAAGATCGCCTGGGAAGTGGGCAAGGCCGGCAGCCGCGTGCAGAAGCTGGACGTGGCCTGGACCGGCAAGGGCTACCAGTTCGCGATGGACGCCAACCGCCAGGCGTTCAACGGCATCCTCGACAATTCCGATTCGCGCCCGTTCCTGTGGACGGTGATGGGCTGGGCCGGTATCCAGCGCTACGCCGTCGCGTGGACCGGCGACCAGAGCAGCAGCTGGGATTACATCCGCTGGCACGTGCCGACCCTGGTCGGTTCGGGCCTGTCCGGCATGGCCTACGCCAGTGGCGACGTCGATGCAATCTTCGGCGGCAGCGCCGAGACCTTCACCCGCGACCTGCAGTGGAAGGCGTTCACGCCGGTGCTGATGGGCATGAGCGGCTGGTCGTCGAATGCGCGCAAGCACCCGTGGTGGTACGACGAGCCGTACCGCAGCATCAACCGCGATTACCTGAAGTTGAAGATGCGCCTGACCCCGTACATGTACGGGCTGGTGCGCGAGGCCGCGCAGACCGGCGCACCGCCGGTGCGGGGGCTGATGTGGGACTACCCGCGCGACCCGCATGCACAGGATGAGATCTACAAGTACCAGTTCCTGCTCGGCCGCGACCTGCTGGTGGCGCCGGTGTACCGCAGCCAGGCCGCCAGCCGTGGCTGGCGCCGCGATATCCACCTGCCGGCCGGGGGGTGGATCGACTACTGGGACGGCCGCCGCGTGCAGGCCGGTGCCGACGGCCGCCAGCTGGACCGCCAGGTGGACCTGGCCACGCTGCCGGTGTTCGTGCGTGCCGGCGCGATCCTGCCGATGTACCCGTCGATGCTGTTCGATGGCGAAAAGCCGCTCGATGAAGTGACCTTCGACCTGTACCCGCAGGGCGATTCGCAGTACACGTTGTACGAAGACGATGGCAACACGCGCCGTTACCAGCAGGGCGAGTCGAGCACGCAGCAGATCCGCGTGCAGGCGCCGGCGCAGGGCAGCGGCCCGGTGCAGGTGCAGATCGACGCGGTGCAGGGCCAGTACAACGGCCAGCTGGCGCAGCGCCGCTACGGCCTGCGTGTGCTCAGCCGGCAGGCGCCGCGTGCAGTGCAGGCCGGTGGCCGCGCCTTGCCGGCGCTGGCCGATGCCGCCGCCTTCAACAGCGCCAACGAGGGCTGGTACTTCGACGCGCGGGAGCGCCGCGGCACGCTGCATGTGCGCACGGCCACACAGGACATCCGCCAGCCGCTGCAGCTGCAGCTGGACTTCGCGGTGGCCGCTGCGGCCGCCGACGATGCCTATCCGGCCGCGCCGGTGCTGGGCCGCGAACTGCCCGCAGACAGCCTGCTGGTGGTCAACCGCCCGGCCGAGGAGCCCGGCCATGCGCTGGAGAACGCCTTCGATGATGATCCCAACACCTGGTTCCGCAGCGTGCGCAACCAGGCCGTGCGCACCGGCGCGCACGAGTGGGTGATCGGCTTCGGCGAGCGCAGGATGATTGATGGCATCGACATCGCGCCGCGCAACGACAAGAACTGGAAGCACGGCCAGGTGCGCGATTACGAGGTGTACCTGGGCGACAGCAATGGCGAGTGGGGCGAGCCGATCACCCGTGGCCGCCTGCAGCTGAAGCAAGGCGTGCAACGCATCGACTTCCCGGCCCATGCCGGCCGCCTGCTGCGCTTCCGCGTCCTGAGCGTGCAGAACCCGGAAGGCGACGGCGCCAGCAGCACCGACCCGATGGTGACGGCAGCACAGGGCAGTGCCCGCGCCTTCGATGCGTTGCAGCCGCGCGACGTCGGCCCGATCGCACTGTCCACCTTCCACATCCTCGAACACCAGGAACCGGAGCGACCGGCCCGGCAGCGCTATCTCTCCGAGCTGCCGGTGCCGGCCGCGCTGGCCAGCCAGCTGCGTACCGACCAGTCCTTCCGTGGCGACGCCGGCATGCGCATGAACGGCCTGCAGTTCCGCCGTGGCCTGGGGGTCGGCGCCAACAGCCGCATCGACCTGCGCCTGCAGGGCGGCTGGCACCTGCTGCGTGCCGACCTCGGCATCGACGACGCCTGCCGCAACGCCGGCGGCCTGCAGTTCCAGGTATGGGGCGACAACCGCCTGCTGTACGACAGCGGCCTGGTGAAGGCGCCCGGCGTGGTCAAGCCGGAGCTGGACATCCGTGGCCTTTCCACCCTGAGCCTGCGCACGCTGGGTGCGCAGGGCAGCCAACCCGCCCAGGTCTGTGCCAACTGGGCCAACGCCGTACTGATCGGCCAGGAGGGCGACTCCGCCAGCATCGTCGCCCCATGACCCCCACGTAACACCGCTCCTCCCCCGCCCCATCCCGACTACGGCCCTCATGGCCGTGGCCCGGGAGCGTTTTGCCCGCCGAACGCCCACGCGCTCACTCAGTTGCGCCGCACCCCTGCCAGGAGAGAACCCCGATGTTGCCCGCCCGCCACCACCGCCCCCCCTGCCGCTCGATCGCTCCGCTGACGCTGGCCATTGCCGGCGCGCTGTTCTCGCTTGCCGCTCCTGCCTTCGCCCAGGAGAGCAAGGACAACGCCACCGACCTGGCCCGCATCGAGGTCACCGGCTCCAACATCCGCCGCACCGACGTTGAAACCGCCTCGCCGGTGCAGGTGATCAGCAAGCAGGACATCCAGAACATGGGTGCGCGCACGCTGCTGCAGGTGCTCGACAACCTGCCGGCCGCACGCCCTGCGCAGCAGGATGCGCGCTCGCTGTTCACCGGTTCCGATGGTGCCTCGCAGGCCAACCTGCGCGGGCTCGGCGCACAGGGCACGCTGGTGCTGCTGAACGGTCGCCGCCTGTCGTACTACGGTGCGCCGGCCGGCTTCCAGACCCAGTTCGTCAACATCGATGCGATTCCGGCGGCGGCCATCGAGCGCATGGAAGTGCTGACCGACGGCGCGTCGGCCGTGTACGGTACCGACGCGGTGGCCGGCGTGATCAACGTGATCACCAAGCGCAACTTCCAGGGTGCCGAGATCAGCTTCACCAACGACACCTCCTCGCGCATCGATTCCTACGGTGAGCGCCAGGCCAGCATCACCGCCGGCTTCGGTGACCTGGCCGAGAACCGCTTCAATATCTATGGCGCGGTCAACATGTACCGTCGCGACGCGATTCCGCTGAGCGATTTCTACGACAAGCGTCCGGACCAGTACTACGTCAACAACCCGAACTACCTCAACAACCTGCGCCTGGGCGTGGGCAGCAAGCCGGGCGAGTTCAACCCGGGCACCTACTTCGCCTTCGATCCGGTCACCGGCCGCCGCGTGCAGGAAGCTGCGCCGGGCTGCAAGAACGTGCTGACCAGTGAAGCGGCCGGCCCGCGTTGCGTCTGGGAAACCTGGATGAACAACGAGATCGATGCCGGCGCCAAGTCCGAGCGCAACACCGCCTACCTCAACGGCACCTTCCTGGTCGGTGACAACACCGAGATCTTCGCCGAGGCGACCTACACCGACATCGACCTGCGCGCCAACGGCGGCACGCCGCGCACCTATGGCACCACGACTGGCAACCCGACCAGCTGGTTCTCGCGCAACACCGGCAACACCGTCAACCAGTTCCTGTACCCGTTCCTGGGCCCGAACAACGAGTACAACCACGCCAGCCCGCAGTTGAAGGCCATGATGGGCGGCGTGGTCGGCCTGAACTACCTGCTGCAGGATGCCGGCCCGAACTACTTCGGCCAGCGCAATACCGACAAGAGCTACCGCGTGCTGGCCGGTGCGCGTGGCAACCGCGGTGACTGGAACTGGGAGACCGCCTTCGCCAGCGCCGGTACCCACTCCACCACCTACCAGACGATCAACGTCAACACCAAGGGCTTCGAGAAGGCGTTCGGGCCGTACACGATCGATCCTGGTACCGGTCGGGTGATCATCTCCGACCACCCGGCGTACAAGTTCGGCGAGATCAGCGAAGCCAATGCCGCGTTGATCCGTGAAGCGTTCCCGACCTTCGACATCCAGTCGTGGACCCGCCTGCATACCCTGGACGGCAAGATCGAAGGACCGCTGTTCCAGCTGCCGGCGGGCGAGATGCGCGCCGCGTTCGGTTTCAACGCCAGCCGTGAGACCTTCTACACCCCGGGCAACGCCGATGCGGCCAATGGCCTGATCACCCAGCAGGGCGGCTCGTGGTTCGACGGCAAGCGCAACACCTACGCGCTGTTTGCCGAGACCGTGGCACCGATCACCGACAAGCTGGAACTGGATGCGGCGGTGCGCGTGGACAAGTACCCGAGCTTCAGTGCCAACGTGGCGCCGAAGATCGGCTTCAAGTACCAGGCGTTCGATCAGCTGATGCTGCGCGGCACCTATTCCACCGGCTTCCGCGCACCGAGCCTGGCCGAGTCCGGCAACGGCGGCGTGTTCGCACAGCTCGGTGGCTTCCGTGACGAACTGCGCTGCGGCGAGACCAACGCCATCGCCAACCTGCTGCTGAAGTCGCAGCGGCCGGGTGACGTCGACCTCGGCAAGACCCTGCTGAACGTCGACTGCAGCCGCACCGTGGCGCGCATGACCCAGCCGAACAAGGATCTGAAGCCTGAGAAGGCGAAGATCGCCACCCTCGGCTTCGTCTACGAGCCGGCAACCTGGCTGTCGGTGTCGGCCGACTACTGGTTCATCTACCGTGACAACGAAATCGTCGCGCCGGACTACCGCCGCATGGAAGACATCATCTCGATGTCGCGCTCGCCGATCACCGACAGCGACCGTGCCAATCTTGCCCAGTTGGCGGCGATGTGCGCCGACCCGGCCAGCGGCGTGAGCTGCCCGGCCACCCTGCCGGGCTACTCCGCCGGCAACGTGGCCAGCGTGGTCGGCCAGTACAAGAACCGCGGCAAGACGCTGATCGACGGCTTCGACATCGACGCGCGCAGCCGCTTCTCGCTGGGCGACTGGGGCAGCCTGAACATCGGCCTGGCCGCCACCATCGCCAACCGCAACCGCTTCTATATGGACGCGGAGAACGGCTGGTACTACGGCGACGTGGTGGGCTACTACAACAACCCGCGCCTGCGTGCCACGCTCAATGCAGACTGGACCTACAAGCAGGTGACCACCAGCATGTTCGTCAACTACGTGGGTGGCACCAAGTGGGCCACCGACCAGATCGACGAAGAGAGCAACAACAAGGAAACCTGCACCGGCGGCTACCTGGCCCTGCAGAAGAGCAAGTGCGATGGTGCACCGTCGTGGTGGACTGCCAACATGAGCGTCACCTGGCGCCCGGACGATGCGTGGAACCTGAGCTTCACCGTCAAGAACCTGTTCAACCGCCTGCCGTTCTACGATCCGAACAGCTTCCTGGGTGACTCCAGTGACTACGCCACCATCTTCGGTCGCGGTTACAGTGTGACCATCGGCTACCGGTTCAAGTAATTCCGTTTGCGTGACCTGGCGTGCCGGCTGCGGCCGGCACGCTGCCAAGAGGAGAGATGTTTGCCATGAAGCGTAGGGAATTCATCGCGGTCAGTGCCGCTGTCGCCGCCAGCAGCCTGCTGCCGCAGACCCCGGCATGGGCACGCGGGCGCAAGGTGCGCCTGGCCATGATCGGTACCGGCATGCGCGGGCTGGTGCTGCTGAAGGAGCTGGTACGTCGCGACGACGTCGAAGTGGTTGCCCTGTGCGACATCGAGCCGATCATGCTGGGCCGTGCCACAGAGATGGTGGCGAAGGCCGGCAAGCCCGCGCCGAAGACCTATGGCCAGGATCGTGATACCAACGCGTGGAAGCGCCTGCTGGAACAGAAGGGCATCGATGGCGTGATCATCGCCACGCCGTGGGAGTACCACGCACCGATGGCGATTGCCGCGATGCAGGCCGGCGTGGCCGTGGGCTGTGAAGTGGTGGCCGGCATCACCCTGCAGGACCACTGGGACGTGCTGAAGACCCAGCTGAGCACCGGCACCCCGTACATGCTGCTGGAGAACGTCTGCTACCGCCGCGACGTGATGGCGGCGTTGCAGATGGTGCGCCAGGGCCTGTTCGGCGAACTGGTGCATCTGCAGGCCGGCTACCAGCACGACCTGCGCGGCGTGAAGTTCAATTCCGGCGATCCGGACCAGCCCTACGACAGCGGCGTGGAGTTCGGGCCCAAGGGCTGGAGCGAAGCCCGCTGGCGCACCGAGCATTCGGTGGAGCGCAACGGCGAGCTCTACCCCAGCCACGGCATCGGCCCGTGCGCGATGTACACCGGCATCAACCGCGGCAACCGCTTCACCCACATCAATGCCTTCGCGACCAAGGCACGCGGCCTGCACGAATACACCGTGGCCAAGAGTGGTGGCACCACCCACCCCAGTACCCAGGTGAAGTTCAAGCTGGGCGACATCGTCACCACCACGCTGGCGTGCGAGAACGGCGAGACCATTCTGCTGCAGCACGACACCTCGCTGCCGCGCCCGTACTCGATGGGCTTCCGCGTGCAGGGCACCAAGGGCCTGTGGATGGACGTGAACCATTCGATCCACATCGAAGGCCGCAGCCCGCCGCACCAGTGGGAAGAGTTCAAGAAGTACCAGGATGAGTACGAACACCCGCTGTGGAAGCAGAATGCCGACACCGCCGCCAGCGCCGGCCACGGCGGCATGGACTGGTTCGTCATCCATGCATTTGTAGAAGCACTGAAGGCCAAGGCACCGATGCCGATCGACATCTACGACGCAGTGACCTGGAGTGCGATCACCCCGTTGAGCGAGCAGTCGATCGCCAACAGCTTCCAGACGCTGGAGTTCCCGGACTTTACTGCTGGTGCGTGGAAGACGCGCAAGCCGATCTTCGCGTTCGACGGGAGGTATTGAGGTTTACACCCTTCCACGCTGTGACGGAGACGCCGGGCACTGCCCGGTGTTTCTGTTTCTGGAGGCATTCGCCTTGTAGAGCCGAGCCCACGCTCGGCTGAATTTCCGACACGTTCCCCCCCCTGAATCAGAAAACTCTGAAATCCGACCCACTCCACAGTTTCTGACGTGAATGTGTAAACGACATCGGAGATAACGTCCCCCATGCGGTCAGACCGCATTCCGGACCAGGGACGATCCGAAGCATGACGTGGTGAGGCAACCGCCCCACGTTCTCGTTCCTGCCGGTGCTGTGCTTGTCCAGGAAGGAGAACAGGGATGTTGGAACGACTGAAGACCATTTCGTGTGCCGCACTGGCGATGATCGCGCTGGGGAGCTTGGCTCCTTGGGCTGCGCAGGCGCAGGAGGTGCAGAAGAAATGGGAGAGCTACCTGTCGATGGGCCAGCCGCGAGCCACCGAAGCGGCGGTGCAGAAGGACATCAAGTCGCTCTTTTCCCAGTACGAAAAGGACAAACCCTTCGATTGGCATGTCAAACGCCAACGCGTCCTTGGAAAGAAGGTCATCTACGATTACCGGGTGAGACCCGAGAAGATCGTTACTACCGACTGGGTCTACATCCACTCAGGGCAGGAGTACTCATCCGAAGATCAGATTCGTAGCGTGATCCTCGCTACCCGCGTCAGCGACCCGCAGTGCCCGGCGACTTCACTCACGGAGGATCCTTGGGTGGAGCTCCTCGGACTTGGCAGGGGCGACGACGGTAGCGTCACCAACGAGGAGAAGGATTTCCATTACACCTTGAACTTCTATCATCAGAGCACTCAAGAATGCTCGTCGATAGTGGGGTGGGAGCGTGTGCGCCGGGCCAGAACGGCGCTTTGTCCGAATCGACCGTCCCTGACGTGGAATGAGGCCCTGCAGATGTGCTCCCTGGTCCAGCAGGACGAGCCGCACATGTCGCCCATGCTCTCCTATACAAGCGGGCCGCTGCCGCCGCAGCAGTGTCCTGTTGGTAACCCGTGTGATCCGACCACTGGCGATAAATCCCAGCCTGAGCCGGATTTCAACCTTGGATGGGTGAGCTTCCAACGCCACTATCACTCCCTGACGAGCACGGCGGGCGGCGCGTTGGGTACGGGCTGGACCCATTCCCACAATCTGCGGCTTACCGCAGGCGTAGACGATTCCACCTTCCCTCCCAGCTCCGAACTGAAAGTTGGGCTGATCGGCGCCGATGGCGGGCAGACCGCATTCCAGAAAGTGGGGGCAAGCTACGAAGCCATGGACGGAAGCGGCGATCGCGCGGTCCAGCAGGGCACCAACTGGCAACTTTCACGTGCCGGAGAGCGCATTTATTTTGATGCTGATGGCTTGATGCAGCGCCGCGATTTTGAAGACGGTACTTCGCTGACCTATGCACACGACAGCCGCGGCCGCCTGCTCAGCATCACCCATTCAACCGACCGACGCGTGGACGTCCAGTACCTCGCGCCAGGCGACGATTCACTGATCTCGGCCCTGGTGATCGCCGGCCAGCCTGTGGTGAGCTACGCCTACTCCCCGGCCGGGGAACTGATCACCGCGACCTATGCAGACGGTGCCAGCCGTACGTATCACTATGAGGACGCCCGCTTCCCGGGCTACCTGACCGGCGTGACCGCCGAAGACACCCGGCGCTACAGCTGGTACGGCTACGACGCCAAGGGGCGGGTCACCTGCAGCCGCCATTCCGGCGATTGCAGTCAAGCCGACGTGGGCATTGATGGCGTGCGCCTGGAGTACACGCCGGCAGGCACCACCATCGTCACCGACGCACTGGGCAAGCAGAGCACCTACGCGTTGACCGCCAGCGGCACCAGTGGCCTTCCGCGCAAGGTCAACGGCATCACCGAGAGCAACGGCAGCATCAGTCGCACCTATCTGCCCGAGGGCACCGATTTCCGGCGTCGGCTTCAGTCGGTGACCGATCGCCGTGGCGTTGTTACCAACTACGCCTATGCCGAGGCCAGCGACGCTGTCGCAGGTGCTGTCAGTGTGACCACCACCACCGAAGCGGCCGGTACTCCGGACCAGCGCATCAGCGAAACGCGCGTGGCCATGGACAGCAATCGGCTGGTGCAGCAGACCGTCGGTAACCGTGAGGTCCGCGTCGCGCGCAATGCACGCCTCCAGCCAACCACCATCACCGTGCGCGACAGGGTAACCGATGACACCCGCATCACCACGCAGACCTACTGTGAGGCCGAAGGGCCGGAGTGCCCGCTGGTGGGACTGCTGCGTAGCGTGGATGGCCCACGCAGTGATGTGGCGGATGTCTCCACCTATGCCTACTACACCGCGGACGACGCGGGATGCGCGACCAGTGGTGCCTGCAGTTATCGCAAGGGCGACCTGCGCAGCGTGACCAATGCGCTGGGCCAGACGGTCGAGACCTTGGCCTACGACGCGTTCGGGCGGCCGTTGTCGGTCAAGGATGCCAACGGCGTGGTCACCGATTACACCTACCATGCGCGCGGCTGGCCGACCTCGGTCACCGTGCGCGGTGCCACCACAGCCGAGGACCGGGTGACCCAGATCAGCTACTGGCCGACCGGCCAGGTGCAGCAGGTCACCGAGCCGGACGGCAGCAGTGTCACCTATGTCTATGACGCCGCCCAGCGCTTGACCGATATTGCGGACAACAGCGGCAACACGATCCACTACGCATTGGACAACGCCGGCAACCGCCTCAAGGAAGACACGCTGGATGCAGGCGGCACCCTGCGCCGTACCCTGGCGCGGACGTTCAACACGCTTGGCCAGCTGACCGCGCTGAAGGATGCGGGCAACCACGCCACCGGCTTTGCCTACGATGCCAACGGCAACCCACAGACGGTGACCGATGCCCTGCAGCGCGTGACCAGCCAGCAGTACGACCCGCTGAACCGCCTGGCGCAGACCCTGCAGGACGTGGGCGGCGTCGCGGCGGAGATCCGCAGCCAGTACAACGCGCTGGACCAGGTCACCCAGGTCACCGACCCGAAGGGCCTGCACACCACCTACGCCTACAACGGGTTCGGTGATCTGACCGGGCAGGTCAGCCCGGACAGTGGCGCCAGCAGCTTCACCGTGGACGCCGCCGGCAACCGCAAGACGGCCACCGACGCGCGTGGCGTCACTGCCACCTATCACTACGATGCGCTCAATCGCCTGATCGGCATTGCCTATCCAGACCCCAATCTGGACGTGGGCTACAGCTATGACGTGGCACCGACTGCCTGTGCCGCCGACGAGCGCTTTGCCAAGGGGCGCGTGGGTCAGGTGCTGCATGCCAATGGCAGCACCCAGTACTGCCACGACCGCTTCGGCCAGGTCACCCGTAAAGTGCAGACGATCAATGGTGTCACCAGCACGCTGCGCTACGCCTACAGCAAGTCGGGCCGTCTGACTGCGTTGACCTACCCTGACGGCAGCGTGGCCGACTACGTGCGTGATATCCAAGGGCGCATCAGCCAGATCGGCCTGACCCGGCCCGGCCAGGCACGCCAGATCGTGGTGAACAACGTGACCTATGCGGCCTTCGGCCCGGCGACCGGCTGGACCTACGGCAACGGCCGCCAGCTGCAGCGTCCGCTGGATCTGGATTACCGCCCGCAGGCGGTGCATGACCCCGCGGCAGGCGGTCTGTCACTGGGCTATGGCTACGATCCCGTCGGTTCGATCACCGAGCTGAAGAGCGGCGCAGGCTCGTCGGTGCTGGCCAAGTACGCCTACGACGCGCTGGGTCGCCTGACCCAGACCCAGGACGGGACGACAGGCACGCCGATTGAAACCTATGCCTACGACGCCACCGGCAATCGCACCGCGCTGACCACCTCGGCAGGCACCGCCAGCTACACCTATCCCGCAACCAGCCACCGGCTGACCGCCGTGGACGGCGAAGCGCGCAACCATGACGCGGTGGGCAATACCACCAGCATCGGCAGCAAGACGTTCACCTACAGCGATGCCAACCGCATGAACGCGGTGAAGCAGGGCGATGCCGTGCTGGAAAGCTACGGTTACAACCACCGCGGCGAGCGCGTACTGCGTACCCCGGGTAGTGGCGCAGCGCAGATCACCCTGTACGACGAAGCAGGGCAGTGGCTGGGCAACTACTCGGCTACGGGCCAGGCGCAGCAGCAGGCCATCTGGCTGGACAACTACCCGGTGGCTTTGATCAGCGTGCCGAGCGCCGGCGTGCCGGAACTGGCCTACGTGCAGCCGGATCATCTGGGCACGCCGCGCGTGGTGATCGATCCGGTGCGTGATGTGGCGATCTGGGAGTGGAGCAACAAGAGCGAGGTGTTCGGCAACCAGATTCCGAGCGCTGATCCGGATGGGGATGGTGTGGCGTTCGAGCTGGCGCTGCGCTTCCCGGGCCAGCAGGCGACGGATGCGAGTGGGTTGTTCTACAACTACCAGCGTGAATACGACCCGGCTGTGGGGCGGTATTCGCAGAGTGATCCGATTGGGTTGATGGGGGGGGGGGGCAGTTACGTGTACGCGAACTCCAATGTTGCATCGTTCCTGGACCCATTTGGGTTGCAGTCTTCGATTGCCCGTGCCGTCCGCTCGCCCCCAGGAGGCTACTACGGGGGCGGAGACGGTCAGCTCCAGCAGCAAAACCCGGACCTTCCCAATTACGGTCGCAACGAACCGCCTGGGTTATATATCTATCCAGAGAAAATTGCAGAATCGATAGTGGCCAATGCACTCATTGCGTTGTCGAAATCCAAGGACCTTGTCTTCCCTGGGTTGATGATGAACAAGAGTGAGGATGGCTCAGCTTGTCCAATTCCGGGCCAGCGCGGCTTGCCGGCAAGTGGTGAGCCGAATACATGGTCAGATCACCCGACAGGCAAGCAGTCTCGTTACTATGGGGACGATGGAAGTCCCAAGTTCGACGTGGACAGAGGGCACGATCATGGCCAAGGAAATCCGCATGTTCACGAATGGGAAAGTGGGGTCAGAAAATCGGGGGTTCCGGTAAGTGATTGGCCGAAGAGGTGAGCCTATGAGTATTGATATTCATGATTTCCAGTTGGCTGGAATTCGTCTTGATCCGGTGTCAGGTGTGACCGTTTCTCTGTTTGATGATTCTTCGCAGGGATCCTATGATTTAGTCTTTGGTCGAGTCAGAAAAGCGAGCATTGATGGTTTCTCTAGCCAGAATGTCGTGCTCGATCTTAAGGTCTTCAATCGAAAGGATGATTCCTTTGAGTTCCAGCGGTGTTGCTTCCTCCTTGGTTTAGACCCAGTGGCTGCCCGGGAAATCGTCGATGGCGACACCTTGGTCTTCATTGAGGCCTCTGTCGGTGCGGAGATTGCACTTCTGGTAGATGGCACTTGGGAAGGCCGGTTGATTCCTGTCAAATCATGATTCTTGAGCAGAGCTTCCCGGGGCGATCGAGCTATCGATCACGGGGGCAACAGCAGATGGATACGCCGGATGGGGAGGGAATTTTCATTTCTACACAAATCCATCGTGAGTGCGGAGTGATCAGTTGAGGGCATCGCTCCACGGCGCACTCACCGCTTGGCTTGAGCTGGGACGGGCTGTGGGTCATGTGGGCCGGCAGGGAGCTGACGGAGAGATGGATTACAGGACGGACCACCATCGGGCCAACGCAATGGGCTCTACCGTGCGTGCAGCCCGATGAACATCATGGATCCTGTACTCAGCGAACTGCTTTCCCGGCTCGGTGTCGACACTGACTTCGGCGATACGGTGCTGACCTGTCCGGAGACCCAAGGAGCCTATGAGGACACGCCCCTGCATGTGGTGGCCTATTACAACGATGTGGCCCTCCTCAGCGCATTGATGCCCTTCGTGACCACCATCGATGTGCATGGCGATCTTGATCTGACGCCGCTGGCAAGCGCGGTGGCACATGGCAGCTTCGCGGCTGCGGCCTATCTCCTATGGTGCAGACCCACACGCACGGAATGAGCTTGATCGGACACCACTGGAAATGATGTGCCAGGACCCGAGGTTTGATGATGTGGTGTGTATGGTCGACGCCGCAGATGGAACCTGCTGATGGAAACTTCTGAAAAGAGGTTTTACCGATGCGCCTGATGACCTTCATCTGCCCACTTTGTGGCGCTAGCGGGCAGCGCTTTCCCCTGCGATTTGCTGGAAGGCGTCAAGCAAAGACGTCGTGCCGGGGGGGGCGCGTGGAGCTTCGTTCAGACCCGCGGTTGGGCACGTACACGCTCTATCTTCTGTACACACAGGTCGTCATCCTTGTGGCGGCATTGCCGCTGATCGGGGCCAGTGTCGCGGGTGAATGGGTACGGCTGGGAATGATCTGTCTGGTAGTGCTGATGCTGTGCTGGTTCCCGGGCGTGATCAGGCACGCACGAAGTCCGATCGTGCGCGCCTGCCGGGATGCCGATTACAGCTATGCGCGCAGGCCAGGTGCTTCGACTGCGCACGCTGCCGCAAATCCGGAGCAGCGTAGCGACACGCCAAGTGCCAGCCCATGATAGGGAAGTCAAGAAATGACATACCATCTTGGGCGCGAGGTGCAGTCCCTGAATCGTTTTGCAGAACGGGTTGCAGATGGTAATTAACATTTGGCCGGCCCTTTCTGGGGCTCTCATGTCCATGCCGAAGGCTGGCATCTTGCGTGTAGCGGTGCTGCTCTTGCCAATGCTGGGGGGCTGCAGCATTCATCAGTTTCAACATACGGAATGGAGGTCGGACTGGGTCGATGTTTCGTCCGGTGCGATCTTCCCTGGCAATTCAACGACGCTGCCGCTTGACCGCATTTCCACGCTTGATCCTGATAGTGAGGCAGCCATTGCGAAGTGGATGTTGGAGCATTCGCTGGTCGTTGTCTCGGCATCAGAGGTTGAAGGGAAGATCGGTCCAATGCCGTTGAGTGACCTGAAGCCAGCGCCCGGGGAGAGCGTCTATCTCGTCAGGGCCGCTTCGGATGAAAGTAGGGGCAAGTTCATCGGCTACGTCAACGACAGGGGACTTCTCATCGTGTATGGGGTGATGGGGGGCTGCGGTGAGCAGAAGCAACGGGTGGTTGCCGTGAGCCTTCGGGAGAAGCCCGCCAACGTATTCGGTCGATGCTCGGCGGCGCTATAGTCGAGTGCCATGGTTGGAACGCCACTCCATGGGCGGTGAGCGGGTGGAGCTTGAAGTTGGAAGTCTTTCGATGACTAATCTGATATTCAAAGAGTCGCATTGGGGCAGCAGGAACCACTGGCCTAACATCTTTCCGCCCTGGCCTGCCTCCTCTACGAGATAGGGGGGAGGTTGAATGAAGAAGTGTGATTGCAGATGCGCGTGCAGGTGCCGGAGCATCCCATGGGCTGCGTGATCGCTGTGAGCCTGAAGGAGAAGCCCACCAGTGTCTTCTCGGGATGTTCTGCAGCGCGCTGACAGCTCTGTTCGTTGTCGCCGCTCCAGAGTAATCAGCGCAAAGGTTGGAATAGGGCGGGTAATCCAAATAATTTGGTTGAATGGACGGTGATTTACCATGGACCTTGAAGCGAAAAGGGTAATTTTCTTTTCTCAACAGGATGAACGGTGCTTCTTCGAGTGGATTGGTCGAATCGGCTGCATCGGGAATGTAGTCGGCAGAGGGGATGTCATCTATCTACCCCTGGATCCAGATGCGGTTCTGGAGGAGGAGGTCTGGGAACTGGCCGCACTGTTCAGGAGGTATCGGATTCCACTGGCCCAGCTGCGAACGCTGGAGGCAGGCAGGTACTCTCGAGCGCTGCGCGATGCCTTGCGCGAGTAGGGCGCCAAGCGGGAGGCAAGGTGCATGAGCTCCCGCACTCCTCCACAAAGGAACGCGATCGGGCTGCACGCCCTCGGAGAGGTACAAGATGAAAGCCAGGCAGATTCTTCGGTACGGGCTGGCCTACGCGGTGTCGTGTGGAGCACTCTGGCTGTTCCTGCACTTTGTGGGCAGGGCGCTTTACGCCTTCGACTCACATCAGGTTTTCTTCTGGCTGTATGCCGTCAGCCTTTTGTTGCTGGGAATCTGCGCACGGGTTCCCGCCGCGGGCCGCCTGACGATCAGGCGGCTTGCCAAGGGGGCTGGCTTGGGGCTGCTCGCGGGCCTTCTGGCCCAGGTCGTGGTGCTTGTACTGGAAGCCTATAGATTCAGCGGATTCAGCCCATCGCTGCTCTGGCAGGTACCGGTTTCGCTGACGGTGATGAGCGTCGTGCTGCTCACGCCGCTCTGGGGCGTAGTGCTGGTTGCCCTCACTGCCGAACACCGCCGCGACAACCACCCACGTCAGGCCTCGAAGCCATGAAGCACCTGAACGCCTTTTGCCTCGTGGTTGCACTGACATCCTGTGCGGCGCATCCGAGCCGCACCACGAAGTGTCCGCCGGCCCATTTCACCTACGTCGGCACCGAGAGCGTCGACGGACTGACCTACGGGCGCTTCCAGGTCACCCACAATGCTGATCAGCCGCTTCAGCTGTGGGTGGATGAGAGACGCAGGTTGAACCCAAGGACCGCTCGCGCAGAGATGAGGCGCACAGGCGAGGATGCCTGGCGGCCTTACAACGTGATCCTTGAGGAAATCACACCGGGAGCGATCGGGCTGTCGATCGGGCAGGAAGAACAGCAGAGCGTTCTGTTCGATGGTGATGGCCTGTTCCTGCCCGGCGCATCCAGCGCGGGCGCGAATTACTCCATCGTGGTACAGGATGCAGCCGGTTGCGAACATCGCTCGGCAACGTTCATTCCCTGACATTTCTGGCGGCGCGCCGGCCAGGCAACGAAGGAAAAATGGCGCGCCCGGAGGGATTCGAACCCCCGACCAATGGCTTCGGAAGCCACTACTCTATCCGGCTGAGCTACGGGCGCGTTGTAGAACCGCCGCGCCGTCGGCCAGTGCCGGGGCGGGCATCGCAGCGCCATGAGGCGGTGCGGGACCGGCATTCTATCCAGTTTCGTCGAACAAATCTCCCCCCACCGGCAAAGCCCTGCCAGAGGGGCAGGAGTATCCTATCGCCATGGCTGATACCCCCCTCACTTCGCCGCAGTCGCCGGCGACGCCGCGTTGGCGGCATTACTGGAGTCTGATGCGCGCTGATCGCCCGATCGGCACGTTGCTGCTGCTGTGGCCCACCTGGTGGGCGTTATGGCTGGCTGCCGGCGGCCTGCCGCCGCTGTGGACGCTGTTCGTGTTCACCGCCGGCGTGTGGCTGACCCGCTCGGCCGGCTGCGTCATCAACGACTACGCCGACCGCTGGCTCGACCCGCACGTGGAGCGCACCAAGGCGCGTCCGCTGGCCACCGGCGCAATCAGCGGACGCGCCGCGCTGGCGCTGTTCGCGGTGCTGATGCTGGTGGCGTTCGGCCTGGTGCTGACCCTGAACGGGCTGACCATCGGCCTGAGCTTCATCGGCGTGTTCCTGGCTGCCAGCTACCCGTACCTGAAGCGCTACACCCATCTGCCGCAGGTCTACCTGGGCATGTCGTTCGGCTGGGGCATCCCGATGGCGTTCGCCGCCGTGCAGGGTGAAGTGCCGATGCTGGGCTGGCTGCTGTATGCCGGCAACATCCTGTGGTCGACCGCCTACGACACCTGGTATGCGATGGTCGACCGCGAGGACGACCTGAAGATGGGCTCGCACTCCACCGCGATCCTGTTCGGTGATCTCGATCTGGTCATCCAGGGCGTGCTGTACGCGCTGTTCCTGGCCACCATGGCGCTGGTTGGCGTGCGCGGCGGGCTGGGGGGCTACTACCTGGCCGGCGTGGCCGTGGCTACGGTACTGGTGGTGTACGAATTCTGGATCTGCCGCAACCGCGAGCGCGGCCCGTGTTTCAGGGCGTTCCTGCACAATAACTGGGTGGGCGCCGCGCTGTTCGCCGGTATAGCCGTGGACCTGGCGCTGCGTTGAGAAGCGCAGCCGAGCGTGGGCTCGGCTCTACAGCTGACAGTGCTTCCGTAGCGCCCGAGCCTACGCTCGGGCGGCGGCGCGCAGCGCCGGGCCTTCCGCCACCTACGACCAATAGGTGGCTGACAGCCTGCACCCCACCGCCCAGAATCGATCCATCGAACCTGGGAGGGTAGGCGATGGCCTCGACGGCAGCAGTACAGGATGGCTGGATGGCGCGCGCAGCGCTGCGCTCGGCCGCCTGGGCGGAAAAGTGGTTCCCCGACGCGTACGTATTCGCAGTGCTGGGCGTGGTCATCGTCGCGCTGGCCGCGATGGGTTTCGGTTCGACCCCTCAGGCCACCGCCAGCGCCTTCGGTGACGGCTTCTGGAGCCTGATCCCCTTCACCATGCAGATGGCCTTCGTGGTCATCGGCGGCTACGCCGTGGCGACCGCGCCGGTGGTCGCGCGCTTCATCGACTTCCTGGCCCGGGTGCCACGCACCGGCCGCGGTGCGGTGGTGTACGTGGGCCTGGTCAGCATGCTCGCCTCGCTGCTCAGCTGGGGCTTCTCGCTGGTGTTCGGTGGCCTGCTGGTCCGCGCGCTGGCCCGCCGTACCGAGCTGCGCATGGACTACCGCGCGGCCGGTGCGTCGGCCTATCTTGGCCTGGGCGCGGTGTGGGCCATGGGGCTGAGTTCCTCGGCCGCACAGCTCCAGGCCAACCCGGCCAGCATGCCGCCGGGGCTGGTGGAGATCACCGGCGTGCTGCCGTTCACCGAAACCATCTTCCTGTGGCAGTCGATCGCCCTGACCGCGGTGCTGATCCTGGTCTCGCTGCTGATCGCCTGGCTGACCGCGCCTGCGGCCGGCAGTGCGCGTACTGCCGAGGAGTTCCCCGGCGCTGCGCAGGCCGAGCCGGAACCGCTGCAGCGACGCACGCGCCCAGGCGAATGGCTGGAATACAGCCCGTTGCTGACCGTGCTGCTTTCGCTGCTGGCATTCGGCTGGCTGTTCAACGAGTTCGCCAACAAGCCGGTGGTCACCGCCATCGCCAACCTCAACACCTACAACTTCCTGTTCATTTCGCTGGGCCTGCTGCTGCACTGGCGCCCGCGCAGCTTCCTCAACGCGGTGGCCAAGGCGGTGCCGAGCACCACCGGCGTGCTGATCCAGTTCCCGCTGTACGGCGGTATCGCGATGATCCTCACCCACGCCGCCGGTGGTGACGGGCAGACCCTGGCGCACCGGCTGTCGAGCCTGTTCGTGCACGTGGCCAGCACCGATAGCTTCGCGCTGGTGATGGGCGTCTACTCGGCGGTGCTGGGCTTCTTCGTGCCGTCCGGTGGCGGCAAGTGGATCATCGAGGCGCCGTACGTGATGCAGGCCGCCAACGAACTGAAGGCGCACCTGGGCTGGGCCGTGCAGGTCTACAACGCGGCCGAAGCACTGCCGAACCTGATCAATCCGTTCTGGATGCTGCCATTGCTGGGCGTGCTGGGGCTGAAGGCACGCGACATCGTGGGCTTCACCTTCATCCAGTTGCTGGTGCACATCCCGCTGGTGCTGGGCCTGTTGTGGCTGCTGGGCATGACGCTGGCGTATGTGCCGCCGGTGATGCCGTGAGTGCAGGGCTGGCGTCCGTGCGCGAGCAGGACGCCAGCTCCGTTCAGCGCGTGTTTCCGACAGAGCGCGCCATGAATGCGCACAGTCGCGCTGACGGCATGAGCACATGCCGAACCCATATGAATCCTTCATCGGCTTGTGCCGCAAGGGGCCTTGCCCGTTCATTCACGCGCGTACACATCCGTGTAGCCGCCCACCCACGCGCGATTAACTCTCCGCTGCAGACGATGGCCCCGTCCACCGCATTCCGCGCGTGGCTTTCGGAGAACGGACATGGCACAGCAGAACCAGAACCCGAACCAGAAGCAGCAGGGCCAGCAGAACCAGCAGGATCAGCAGCAGGGTCGTGGCCGCGACCAGCAGCAGCAACAGCAGCAGGAACAGCAGCAGCGCAACCAGCGCAACCAGCAGCAGGGTGGGCAGGACGAGGAAGAGTGACTTCGGCACCCACTTCCTGTGGTGCGCGAAGCCCCGCCCCGTGCGGGGCTTCGCTTATTCCAGCACGCCGATGCGTTGCAGCACCGGCGCTGCTGACATGTCGTTCGGGTTGGTGCCCGGCTGATCCTGCGGCACCTCCATGCCCATGGCGCGGTAGAGATCGACCCAGTGCCGTGCGATCTGCCCGGTCTTCGGGTTGCGGAAGTTCATCGGCTGCAGTGCGAACACATGGTGCGCACGGAACGCGCGCTCGATGAAATCCGAACAGTAGTAGCTGTCCTCGTTCAACACATACGACGTGTTGTAGGGCTTGCCCAGCATCGTGCGTGCGGTCGCGACCGCATCCTTGATGGCAGCCTGCTGCGATGCGTGCAGGCGATAGACCACGACCTGCCGTTGCTTGGCCCGGGCGTCCTGGCGGAACTCGACCAGCGATTGCCGGCGCGAGCCTTTCTCGTCCGCATGCAGTACCTCCCAGCCGTCTGGCGCCGCAGCGACCAGGGCCACGTGATCGAAGCTGGGCGCGCCCTGCTTGCCGGTGGCATCGTCGATGGCCGCGCTCAGGCCGGCATGGCCGGCGGTGACGAACAGCAGATCGCCTTCCCGGACCTCCAGCGCGGCCACACCACCAGGCCACAGCATTGGCACCAGCAGGGAGAGGGCAAGCAGGAATGCGCGCATGGGGCCAGGATCGAAGCGTGTGCGGCGTAGTCTAACGGCTGCTGCGATGACGTTGATTTCAGTATTAGTGTGATACTAGTCTCATTTCAGCATGTCGGGATATTCCTGACAGCGGATGTTGAAACTGAATTGACCGAGGCATGGCTATCCTTGCCTCCCTACCGCGCCGGAACCGCGCGCGACCGCCCGGAATCAGGAGGATCCCGTGAACCAGCTCCGCCCCGTTGCCCTGCTTGCGCTTGCCCTGGGGCTTGCGCTGTCCGGCTGCAAGCCTGCGCCCCAGGCGGCCCCCGCTGACGCCGCCGCACCGGCTGCGACCAGCACGGCCGCCGCCACGGCGCCGGCCACGCCGGTTGCCGCGGCCCCGGCAGACGCGTCTGCCAGCTGCCCCCATCCGGTCTTCGACGACTTCCTCAAGCATTTCGGCAACGAGATCGCGCTGCAGGAAACGTCCACTGCCGATCCGCTGCTGGACAGCCACATCGACAGCGAAGCCGAGCCGGAGCCACGCAAGGTGGAAGAGAAGGTGCCGCTTGCCAAGGTCGAATGGCCGGTGATGCCGGACCCGGTCACGCTGCAGCGCCAGGGCCGCGAGATGCAGGTCACCCGCCTGCCCGATGGCCAGGTACAGGTGCAGATGCGCACCCCCGATACCAGCGACCAGCAGATCTACACCTTTGCCCAGAAGCCGTGCTGGCAACTGGTCAAGCGTGAGGACGAATCGATCTGACCCCTGAGCGACCGCCTGCGGGCGGTCGTGTGATTCACCCAAGGAGCCCCGCATGCGTCTGTCTCCCGTTGCCCCCGTGCTGGCCCTGATGCTTGCTGCCTGCAGCGGCCCTGAGGCGGCTGTACCGGCGGCCCCTGCTTCCACTGACCCGGCAGCGACGCCGGCCGCACCTGCGGCTGCCGTTGCGGACCATTCCACCCCTCTTACGCGCGACGAGACCGGCATGCATATCGATTGCCAAGGCACCCGCCTGCACCTGGCGGCCCAGCCCACCCAAGACACGGACGCTTCCCGGCTGACCACGCTGGAAATTGAAAAGGACGGCGCACGCCAGGCCATTGCTGCGCCCAAGGAGATGGACGGCTATACCGCCGTTGGCCTGGCCTGCGTGCAGGACCGCAGCGGTACGCCGTACTTCGTCGTGCAGTACGGTGAACTGCCGTTCGGCTGCAGCTTCTGCGAGTGGTACTACCTGTACGACGCCAGTGGCCGCCAGTTGACCCACAGCACACCGCCGCTGCGCGGCGCGGAAGGCGAGGAGCAGGAGCCCAACAACGACGAGTACGAGAAGTTGATCGACTCGCTCGGCATCAAGCACCCGGAGGTGAACTACATCGAAGACTGAGCGCAGCGGCAGGACGTCGCACGCGCGCTGTGAACGCAGCACTGCAGTACCGCAGTACCAGAAGTACCAGGAGCAGTACCCCTTAAGGAAATCCCCCTTTTCATAGAATGGATAGCACAGACATGGCAGACATCTACCAGGACATGGTCCAGCCCCGCGGGGCGGCCTACAGCAGTGACCGCATCAAACCGTGGAGCCACTACCGCGAGCCGATCGACCAGAGCGACGGCCGCCTGCATGGCAACTCCCGCCGGTGGGGCGATGCGACCCCGGAAGTACAGTCACGGGTGATCGACACGATCATCGAGTCGGCGCGCGAGAAGGGCCTGACCCCGCGCGAAACCGCGCACGTACTGGCCATCGCCCGCGTTGAATCGGGCTTCAACCCCGATGCCGCCGCTGGCACCACCTCGGCCTCGGGCCTGGGCCAGTTCATCGACAAGACCGGCAACCACTACCACCTCAACAACCGCAACCGCTTCGACGTCGGCGCACAGTCCGACGCACTGGTTGACCATTACATCGATAACCGCACGCTGGCGCACAAGCGCGGCCAGGGTGAGGAGTACATCTACAAGTACCACCACGACGGTCCGACCCGCGATTACGGCGGCCTCGCCCTGTCTGAAAAGAAGGTGATGCCGTACGTGGACAAGTACGAGCGGTTCGTGGAGCAGCGCCTGGGACTGACCCACGGCCAGTCCCAGGGCAGCCACGCGGCCCCCGCCGTAGCTGCGGCCACGCACGCGCAGGCCAAGCCGGCAGCGGTGCATGCCGAAGGCCAGACCCGCACCTTCGAGCAGACGATGCAGGTGATGCTGCCCCCGCAGAACGGGGTCAAGCCGCACATTACCGGCGAGTTCGGCGAACACCGCGCGCACAAGCCGCACGGAGGCACCGACTTCAACTATGTCGGCGGCCAGCACGGCCGTAATCTGCAGCACCCGACCGTCAACGCGCCGATCTCCGGAACGGTGACGTTCGTCGGTGGCGACTACGGTACGGTGAAGATCAGGGATGCACAGGGCAACTCGCACGAGATCCTGCACCTGCAGTCGACCCAGGTGAAGGAAGGCCAGCCGATCAAGGCGGGTGAGCCGATCGGTACCATGGGCGGCCGTGGCCCGGGCGGTGCGGGTCAGTATGCCCAGCACGTGCATTATCAGTTGAAGGATCCGCACGGCAAGCTGATCAGCCCGCAGGACTTCTGGGACCACGGCAAGCTGAAGGAAACCGGCAAGGGTGGCCATTCGCATGACGCCGACCACAACGGTGTGCTGCGCCAGGGGGCCAAGGGCGAGGAAGTGACTGCGCTGCAGAAGGAACTCAACCGCCTGGGCGTGCGCGACGGCCAAGGCAACCCGCTGAGCGAGGACGGCAAGTTCGGTGCCAATACCAGGGACGCACTGATCGCCTACCAGAAGCAGCACGGGCTCTCCGCCGATGGCGTGGCGGGTCCGGCGACGCTGGGCAAGCTGGCCGAAGGCCGCAGCCATGCCGAGGCGGCGCCGAAGGGGCCGCAACTGGGCGACAAGGCGCATCCGGATACGCCGCTGCACAATGCGATCCGCAGCCACATGCCGGGCATGATCTGCAACGAGATGAGCGCGCATGTGACCGCCCAGGCCAAGGCCGCCGGCATCGATTCGCCGGAAAAGCTGCAGGGCGTCACCGTGCAGGATGGCAAGGCCTTCGTCGTGGGCACCGTTCCCGGCTTCCGTACTGCGGTGGACATGACCCAGACGGCACCTAGCCTGCAGGAGACCAGCGCTGCAATGCTGGCCAAGCACGAGCCTTCGCAGCAACACGTGCAGGACGAGCAGCAGCGAGTGGCCATGGGCCGTTGACCGCTGCGTGTGAAGATGTGTGTGGTAAAGGAGGCCGGCCGGAGTAATCCGGCCGGCTTTTCCGTTCATGGGGCAAGGACATACACGGATGCCGTTTCGCATGATGCACAGCACGCCGCCAATGCAAGGCACGGCGTCCACATGAGCCGGGTGCTGCGGTGGCGCAACGCATGGCAGTGGGGAGGGCTGGCACTGCTGCTCTGCCTGTTGCCGCTGCCAGTGCTGGCGGCGGTCCCGATTCCGGCACTGGACGACCCGGTGGTGGACACCGCCAACGCGCTGTCCGCCAGCACCCGCGCAACGCTGCGCGAGCAGGCATTGCAGCTGCAGGCACGCAAAGGCGCGCAACTGCAGGTGCTGGTGGTGCCCAGTGTTGGCGATGACGGCATCGAAGCCTATGCACAGCGTGTCTTCGACCAGTGGCAGCTGGGCCGCGCCGGTGTCGATGACGGGGTGTTGCTGCTGGTGGCGGTACAGGACAGGCGCGTACGCATCCAGACCGGCTATGGCCTGGAAGGCACCATTCCCGATGCCTATGCCGCGCGCATCATCGACAAAGCCATCGTGCCGCGCCTGCGCGAAGGAGACCTGGACCGGGGCATGCTGGACGGCAGCAAGGTGCTGGTGGCGCTGATCGATGGCGAGCCGCTGCCGCCCGAGCAGGATTCATCCGCACGCAACCTGTTGCCTGCGGATTGGCGCACAGGGGATTCGGTCGTTGCCCTGACGTTGCTGGTGGGGTTCCTGGCCGGTCTGTGGCGATCACCGCCGCGCCTGCTGGCCACCAGGACCGAGGCCGAGTCCAGCGGTAAACGCCGTGAGCGGCGGCGCAAGGCACTGGCAGCCAATGCGGCAATGCCCAGGCCGAACTGGCCGACATTGCCTGCCTGGGGCAGGCCGTTGCTGGTAACGGCGGTGATGGCCGCTGGGTTGGTTTCGGCGACGCTGCTGCTGCCGCGGCATGTGCTGCCTGCGCTGTTCTTCGTGCTGTTACCCGCCGTACCGGTGGCGGCGCTGCTGGGGTGGTGCTGGCGTCGCAGCCGTGGTGTGCGCATCGTGCTGTGCGGCATGTTGGCCGTCAGTATCGGTTTCTTTGTGGTGATGCTGGTCCGTGGTCAGTTGCCGCCCAGCCTTGCCCTGCACACGTTGCTGAACCTGGCGGTCGCCATTGCCGCCATGCTGGTGTTCTTCCTGGTGCAGGCCGGCCGCGCGCGCTGGCGGAAGAACCGCAACAGCTTCGCCGTGCGCCTGGTGGTGCTGGTGCTGTTGACCGGCGGCTATGCGCTGGGCGCGCTGCTGGCCATCGACCGGGCCAGCGACGAGAACGCACGCGTGTTGGCGACGATCGTGTCCAGCGCAAGCACGCTGTTCCTGTACTTCATCTGGGTGTTCACCCTGCTGCCCGGCGAAAAAGCACGCAGCGGACGAAGGTCGTCCCAAGGCTACCGTTCCTCGTCCAGCACCTCGTCGTCGAGTTCGTCCTCAAGCAGTTCCGGCAGCTGGTCCGGTGGTGGTGGTCGCAGCGGCGGCGGCGGCGCTTCGGGCAGCTGGTAGTTCAGGCCGCCCACACCCGCCAGCCCAGCGCCGCATCGCGCAGCTCGCCGCTGCCGCTCACATCACCCACCTGCAGCTGCACGCCCTGCGCATTGGGCAGGTCTTTCTGCTCGGGGAACCAACGACGGTCGGCGGCGACGATGATCAGCAGGCCCTCGTCGTCGCCCATCGGCGCGAACTGCGGCGACGGCGGGCTGATCGGCTGCAGGCCGAAGCGCTGGCTGGACTGTTCGCGCACCGCATCGACATCGTGGCTGGGCAGGCCAACCTCGCTCAGGCAGGTCAGCTCGCTGCCATGGAACACGCCTTCGCGCGCGCTGGCCGGCAAGCGACGGCGGCCGATCAGTTCAAGGATCAGGCCGTCCGGGCCGGTGAAGTACACCGACTGTGACTGCCAGCTGCTTTCCAGCGCAAAGTAATCCAGGCCCTCAGGATTACGTTGCAGCGGGGTACGTTCGCGCAACCAGGCCATCGCCTCGCCGAAGCGGTTGTCCGGTACGTTGAAGGCCAGGTGCACGCCACCGACGGGGTGATCACCCGCCGCCTGCAGTTCGATCGTGCTCCAGCCGATGTGCACATGGTTGCCGACCACGCGCTGCTGCAGCACATCGTGGAAATACGCGGCGACGGTGGCGACGTCGGACACCGGCAGGGTGAGGTGAAGCAGGCGCATGACCGATTCTCCATGGACGCGCTCACTGTAGCGCTGGGGACTGCCCGGCGGCCACTAGCGCAGTGACTGGTTGAAGAATCGTATTGCGGCGTCCACTGCCTGCGCGTGGGTCTGCGCCTTCGGCACCGACGTCCTGCACAGGTCCTGCAGCCGCCGCTGTCCGGTCGGGGTGCATGCGGCGAGGAAATCGTAATGGCCGACGCCGGGCAGTACCTGCAGTGCAGCGCCCGCAATCACCGCACGCGCAGCCTCGCCATTGCTCTGCGGTGGCGCAACCGTGTCAGCCTCGCCCAGTACGATCGCCACCGGCTGTTCCAGCGAGGAGAGCTGTTCGGGCGCAAAGGCCTGCACGATTGCCGGTGCCAGCAGGAACACCGCGCGCACGCCGGGAAGGGCGCGTGCGTCGTTGGCGTGGGACATCCACGGCGACAGCTCGGGCGACGCCGCAGCGGCAACGCGCGCCTCCATCGTGTGCGTTGCCGCTTCCTGCTGGGGCCGGCAGACGCCGTCATCCGGATGCGCCGTGCAGAAGGCCAGCAGTCGCTGCAGGTCCGGTCGCGCGCCGGCCGCCAACAGTGCGGTGTAGCCGCCGGTCGAGAACCCGGCGACCCCCAGGCGCTCAGGATCGACATGCGGGCCCAGCACCGGATCGGCCTGCACAGCCGCCAGTGCGGCACGCAGGTCATCGGCGCGCAGCCAGGTCAGCACGCTGCCGGGCAGGGTCATGCTGTCAACGCCGTTGTTGCCCGGATGATCGACTGCGATCACCAGATAGCCTGCCCGCGCCAACGCGGTGCCCAGCCAGCCCATCATGCGCGCGCTGCCGCCGTTGCCATGGGAGAGCAGCAGGGTCGGCAGGCGATCACCCGCGACCGGCGCATCCTTGGACGACCGGCCGACCTCGAACAGCGGCGCGTCGGGTGGACCGATGGTCAGCGCGGTTTCCCGGCTGCCTGCAAGTGCCGGATACCAGACCGTGTAGCGCAGCGCGTCGCGGTGCTCTGCGTCGCGCACGGCGGCGCTGGCCAGCGTCGTTGTGCCGTGGCGCTCGCCGGCCACCCCGCTTTCGCGGGCGGCGCCGGTGCTCGCGAACACCATCAGCATCGCTCCCAGCACAGCAGCGGTCATGCGCATCTTCAACTCCTTGTCAGTGGCGACGGTCGTCGACGGGCAGCCAGATTTCCACGCCGCCCTGGCCGGTGTGCTCGTCGAACCGGGCGTCGTAGCGCTCCAGATCCGGCGCATCGGCAAGGCTCAGGTTGGACGCAGGGAGATAATGATCCAGCAACCAGAACCAGGTCGAGCGGATGGCCGAGATGTGTCCGCCGTGCCAAGCCACCAGGTAGCGGCGCGCCGGGATGTCCACGCGTCGCCAGTGCGCAGGCACGCTCGGCACCGTGCTTGCCGGTAGTGCCGCAATGTAGTCGAAGCTACCATCGTCATCACTGTTGCAGCACACGCCGAAGCTGACCGTTGCCGGCGTCGGCCACTCGCGGTTGAGCTGGGCCCATTGGCCCGGAATCGCGCCGCTGCTGTCGCGGGTATGCCGCATGCCGACGCCTGCCAGCTGGAACGCGGGCGTATCGAGCAGTCGCGGCGCTTCACCACAGGGCGCCGGCGCGTCGTCCACGCGGATCGCCTGTACCAGCGCCAGGCCATCGGTGCCCTGTTCGCGTACGCGCTCCGGCGTCTGCCCGAACTGTTCGCTGAAGGCACGCGTGAAGGCGGCATGGGTGGTATAGCCGGCATCCAGCGCCACCTGCAGGATGTCGCCGGCGCCGTTGGCCAACTGCTGCGCGGCAGCGGTCAGGCGGCGCCCGCGCAGGTAGCGCACCACCGAGGTGCCGGTGCGGGCCTGGAACAGGCGCGACAGATGGAATGGCGACAGGCCCGCCGCAGCGGCAATGTCGGCCAGCGCCAGTGGCTGGTCCGCATGGGTTTCGATGTACCACAACGCCTTGCCTGCCGCGCTCATCCTGCCGTTCCTTGAATCCGATGCTGGGCACAGTAGCGGATCGGCAGGCGCGGCGTTTAGCAGTTCTTGCGCCTGTGCGGATTCAAGCTGTCGCACTGACGTCATGCCTCCTTCACAGATCGCGCCGAGACTGCGCGCCTTGTCCAGGCCTGCGCTACCCCCGCAGGTGCTGGCCCTGCCGCGTCCTCCCGGAGCCCTGCCGTGCATCGTTCGAAGCTTTCGCGTTCCATCCTCCTTGCCCTTTGCATGGCCAGCGCAGGAGGCGCGATCGCAGCGGAGGCCGATGCGGTCGATGCCGCCGGCGGCAGCCGCGCCGCGCCCACCCAGCTCGACGCGATGCTGGTCACCGGTACCCGCGCGTCCAATCGCACCCAGTTCGAAACGCTGGCGCCGGTGGATGTGTTCACCAAGGAAGACATCAGGTCCGTTGAATCCACCGACCTGAAGGACGTGCTGGCGCAGCTGGTGCCATCGTTCGTGGTGCAGCGCCTGCCGATGGCGGACGGCCAGGTGTTCGTGCGCCCGGCCACCCTGCGTGGCCTGTCGCCGGATCAGACCCTGGTGCTGGTCAACGGCCGCCGCTTCCATCGCAGCGCGCTGCTCGGCAACCGCGGTGCGCAGGCGGCTGATCTGGCACAGATTCCCACCAGTGCGATCAAGCGCATCGAAGTGCTGCGCGATGGTGCGTCGGCGCAGTACGGTTCGGATGCCATCGCCGGTGTCATCAACATCATCCTCGAAGAGGGGCCCGGCACCGAGATCACCGCCGGCTACTCGCAGTATGCGCAGGGCGATGGCGCCTCGCGCGATTTCAGCGCACGCACCGGCTGGTCGCTGGGCGACTACGGCAGCCTGGTGTTGTTCGCCGAATCGTCCAACTCCGATGCCACCTCGCGCACCCGCCAGCGCCCGGACGCGATCGCCTTCCAGGCTGCACATCCGGAGCTGGAGGTGCCCAATCCGGTGCAGCGCTGGGGCCAGCCGGAACTGGAAAGCCGCCGCGTCGGCTTCAACGTGAAGGCCCATGCCAACGACACGCTGGAGCTGTATGCGTTCGGCCTGTACAGCCACAGCGATGGCGTCAGTGATTTCAACTGGCGCAACCCGGACACCACCACCGGCGCCTATCGCACCACCACCATCTTCCCCGGCTGGAACCTGCGCTCGCTGTATCCGGTCGGCTTCAGCCCGCGGTACGGCAACACGCAGAACGACCTGCAGCTGGTCGGCGGCCTGCGCGGCGAGATCACGCCGAAGCTGCGCTGGGATGTCAGCGCCTCGTATGGCCGCAACGCCATCGACTACAGCCTGAAGAACTCCATCAACGCTTCGCTCGGCCCGGCCAGCCCGACCGCGTTCGATCTTGGCCGCCTGACCCAGACCGAGAAGAACGCCAACGCAGACTTCAGCTACGAGTGGGACGTGGCCGCGCTGTCCCAGCCGGTCAACGTCGCCTTCGGTGGCGAGTTCCGCCAGGAGACCTACCAGGTGCGTGCCGGTGACCCGGCCTCGTACGCGGTGGGTCCGGGCGCGGCCGCGGGCCTGGAGGCCAATTCCAACGGCGCTCCGGGTTTCTCGGCCAGCCAGGCCGGGCAGTGGAGCCAGCGCAGCAAGGCGGCCTACGTGGATATGGAAGTGCCGCTGGGCGAGCGCTGGAGCATCGGTGCGGCCAGCCGCTACGAGGACTTCTCCAGCTTTGGCAGCACGCTGGACGGCAAGCTCTCGGCGCGCTTCGCGATCACCCCGGACGTGGCCCTGCGCGGCACCGTGTCCAGCGGCTTCCGTGCGCCGACGCCGGCGCAGCTCAACACCACCAGCACCACCCAGGGGTTGGATACGCGCACGCTGCAGATCTTCACCAGTGGCCGCCTGTCGCCGAACGATCCGCTGGCGCAGCTGCTCGGTGCCAGGCCGCTGAAGCCGGAAGAATCGCGTACCGCGTCGCTGGGCCTGACCTGGCGCACCGACCTGGGCCTGTCCGGCTCGGTGGATGTCTACCAGATCAAGCTCAGCGACCGCTTCAGCCAGTCGGCCAGTTTCGCCATTCCGGCCGGTACGCCCAATCCGCTGGGCTATACCTCGGTGAACTATTTCACCAACGACTTCGATACCACCACCACCGGCGTGGACGTGGTCGGCAACTACCTGCGCGACCTCGGCGCCGGCCGCATGACGCTGACCCTGGCCTACAACTACAACCGCACCCGCGTGGACAACGGCAGCACCTCGGTGGCCACCAACGAAACCCAGCGCGTGCTGTTCGAGGATCGCCTGCCCGAGCACAAGGGCAGCCTGACCGGCAGCTGGGACATCGGCGCCTGGTCGCTGATGGCACGCATGCGCTACTACGGCGCCTGGACCGATTCCAGCGGCAATGCAGTGGGCGATATCTACCAGCGCTTCGGCGCGATGAGCTTCCTCGACCTGGCCGTCGGCTATCGCATCAACGAACATCACAGCCTGCGCGTCGGTGCCGACAACGTATTCGACCGCTATCCGGACGAAGCCACCTTCCAGGCCAGTCGCGGCCTGGTCTACTCGCGCAACGCGCCATACGACACCGACGGTGCCAACCTGTACGCACAGTACCGGCTGAGCTTCTGATGGACCCGGCCCGCCGCTCCCTGTTGCGTGCCGGCGCCTTGCTGCCGGCCGCAGCCGCACTTTCTTCACCGCCGGCCATGGCTGCCACGCGTTACGCTGCGTCCATGCAGATTCCCGCAACGACCGTGGCGCCGGACGTGCTGGCCCGCGATGAAAACTACTGGGCCGCCGTGGCCAGCCACTTCGATGTCACCGACGAAGTGAACCATCTGGAGAACGGCTACTGGGGCGCGATGGGCCGCGAGACGCTGGCCAGCTACCAGCGCCACACCGCTGAAGTGAACCGAGGCAATGCCTGGTATGGCCGCCGTGAGTTCCCGGCGCAGTACATGGCGGTGCAGCGGCAGGTGGCCGAACTGCTGGGCGTGAGCGCTGAAGAGATCGCACTCACCCGCGGTGCCACCGAGGCGATGCTGGCGCTGATCGGCGGCTACAACCGCCTGCAGCCTGGCGACCAGGTGCTGTACGCCGACATCGACTACGAAAGCATGATCGGCGCGATGCGCTGGCTGCAGCAGCGCCGCGGCGTGCAGGTCGAGCGCATCGCGCTGCCGGCCGTGCCCGACCATGCGCAGATCCTGCAGGCCTACGAGGCCGCGTTCGCGCGGCTGCCACGCCTGAAACTGGTGCTGCTGACCCAGGTCAGCCATCGCCATGGACTGGTGCTGCCGGTGGCCGAAATCGCCGAACGTGCGCGGGCACGCGGCATCGACGTGATCGTTGATGCGGCGCACGGGTTCGGCCAGATCGACTACGCGGTGCCGCAGCTCAAGGCCGATTTCGTCGGCATCAACCTGCACAAGTGGATCGGCGCACCGGTCGGTGTCGGCGCGATGTACGTGCGCAGGGGCCGCGTTGCGGACCTCGACCCGTACATGGGCGAGACCGACGACGGCCGCGTGGGCAGCCGCGTACATACCGGCACGGTCAACTTCGCCGCTTACCTGGCACTTCCGGAGGCGATTGCCCTGCACCAGCGCATCGGTGCGGACAACAAGCAGGCGCGCCTGCGTTACCTGCGCGAGCGCTGGACGCTGCCGGCGCGGCAGATGGCGCACATCGAAGTGCTGTCTTCGCCGGATCCGGCGTTGGCGAGTGCATTGGCCAGCTTCCGCCTGCGCGGGCGCACCAGCGTGGCTGACAACATCGCGCTGCAGAAGCGCCTGCTGGACGAACATCGCGTGTTCACCACCCATCGCGACGGCTTGGACTCCGGCGCCTGCGTGCGGGTGACGCCGTCGGTGTTCACCCGGCCGCAGCAGATGGATGCGCTGGTGCAGGCCCTCTCCGCCTTGGCCTGACCCTGCTTTGGTGGGTGCCAACCTTGGTTGGCACATTCCAACCGTGCCGGGGAATCTTCCGCCGGCCAGCGGCCGGCGCTACCGGTCGGGTGGGTGCCAACTGTTGGCTGGCACATTCCAACCGTGCTGAGGAGTCTTCCGCCGGCCAGCGGCCGGCACTACCGGTCGGGTGGGTGCCGACCGTTGGTCGGCACATCCCATTCCAGGGCTACCGCTCGATCGCCGGCAACGCGTCCGACAACAACAACCGATCAATCCGTCGCAGCGCACTCTCCAGCTGTCGGCGGTCCGCCGCCAGCCCCAGCGACAACCGCACGCCGCTCTGGTGCGAGACCCCTGGCGGACAGAACGCCGAAGATGGCGCAATCGCCAGCCCCTGCAGCTGTGCGGTACGCACCAGGGTGGCGTCAGTCCATGGCGCTGGTACCCGGCACCAGGCATGCAGGCCTTCGGCGCGCAGCAGCAGCGAAGGCGCCAGCAGGTAGCGCGCCATGCGCATGCGCTCGTGCGCTTCGCTGCGCACCTGCGCCAGCAGCGATTGCGCCGAACCATCCAGCAGCAGCTGGCTGGCCAGCGCCGCCACCAGCGGATGCCCCATCAACCGGGTGGAGCGCAAGGCCGAAGCCATCGCCTCGGCGTGCGCGGCACCCGGGCAGCGCACGAAGGCCGTGCGCAGGCCGGGGCTGATCACCTTCGACAGCGTCGCCACATGGAACACGTGGCGCGGTGCCAGCGTTGCCAACGGTATGGGTGCCTCTTCGGCAAGGTGCCAGTAAGGATCATCCTCGACCGCCAACAGGCCCTGGCTTTCCAATACGCGTGCCAGCGCTTCGCGCCGCTGCAACGACAGCGTCAGCGCGGTCGGGTTCTGGCAGGTGGGGTTGAGATAGACCAGCCGCGCGCCACTCCCGCGCGCCTGCCTCACCAGTGCCTCGGGGCACATCCCGTACTCATCGCCTTCCACCGGTACCAGCCGCCGCCGAAGCGCCCCGGCGGCCTGCAGCAGCCCCGGGTAGACCAGCGTGTCACACAGGATCGCGTCGCCATCGCGGCCCTGGCTGAGCAGGATCGCGGCCAATGCCACCTGCGCGCCTTCGGTCAGCAACAGGCTGGCATCCTCCACCGCGCCCAGCATCGGTTGCAGCCAGCGCGCTGCCGCGTGGCGGTCGGTGGGATTGCCGCCGCCCAGGTGGTAGGTCATCAGGTTCGGCGCGTTGCTGCGCGCAAGCACGGCGGCGGCACCGCGGCGCAGGGTCTCGGCCAGCGCATCGGCATCGGGCACCGGCGGCACGTTCATGCTCAGGTCCACCACCTGGTCGAAGCCGGCCTTGGGTGGTGCGATGAAACTGCCTTGTGGCCCGCGCGCCTCGATCAGGCCGCGCTTGCGCGCTTCGTCGAACGCCCGCGTTACCGTGGTCAGGTCGACGCCGAGCTGCTGCGCCAACGCGCGCTGCGAGGGCAGGCGTTGTCCTGGTGCAAGACCACCGCGACGCACCGTGCGCTCCAGCGAATTGACGATGCGCAGGTAGATCGGCCCGTTGTGCGCGAGCACGTCCTGCACCCATTCGCGGGCTGCGACATCCGGTCGCGGCATGTACGGAGCATGTCGGGGCGTATCGTTGCTTCCAACGGCGGGAGCCTGTCCATAACCATCGGTCGGTTCGGACAGGTGACCGCCGTTGTTGCTTGTGGCGGCCACAGCGGCCAGCGTCAGTGGTGTCATTGCGCGTCCTCAGCGCTTGGCCTGCCAGGGGCAGTAGCAGCCCACGGCAAGCAGTCCTTTCGGGCGCACGGTTTCGCCGCGCACCAGTCTGTCCAGCAGTGGTTCGACGAAGCTGTTGGCCGAGTTGCAGACCATGCCGATGCTGTACGGGCCGGCATAGGCGAGGTGGCCCTGCCGGTCCCAGATCGCCACGGCAGGGCTGGCCGGGATGTGTTCGATGCCGTCGATGGTCGGCAGGTTGATCACCTTGTTGCGCAGCGGCTCAGGCAGTTCGCCGTGGGTACCGGGGCGGCGGATCGCATAGAAGTCGATGCCGGCGCGGCGGTACATGCTGATCAGGTAGCTCAGGTGTGCGCCGGTTTCGCGGTTGCAGACGGCACACGCCGGGTCCCAGAAGTGCACCACGCGGATGCGGCCGGTATCACCGGCCAGATCGGACGGCAGGCGCAGCTGCGAGTCGTCGAAGACGATGGCCTGTTCGGTGAACGTCGACTGCGCGCTGTAGCCGAAGTACTGCCACAGCGCAGCCGCCACGCCGGCCATGAACAGGCAGGCGAGGTCGATCATCGTCGGCAGCAGCCAGCGGCGGCGCGGCGCGGCTGCGCCCATCAGGACGCGTCCCCGCCGAACTTGTGCACGTACTGCTTGCGCATCTCGCGGCAGGAGTCGGCCTGCGCGCGACGCTGGATCTCGCTACGCGACGGATCCTCGCTGCGCTGCACGCATTGCTCGATGGCGTGGCGCTCGGCGGCCTGCACATCCACGGTCTGCGGCTGCAGGCAGACCCAGGCCAGCGCGGCCAGCATCAACACCACAAAGCCACCACAGCCGGCCATTACCAGGTGGAACTTCAGTCTCTCGGCGCGCATCGATGCACGTCCCTTCATCCATACATTGAATACAAAATATCATCTTGTATGGATGTGGCGCCATGCGCCCGGTTCAGACGATGGCGTTGTGCCGGGCCTCGGGGGCTTCAGACAGGATCTCGTTCAGTTTGGCCAGCGCCCCGGCCAGCGCATCCTGGTCGACCGCGCCGCCCAGCGACAGGCGGATGGCGTTGCCCGGTGGCGGTTCCTCCACGCTGAAGGCGTCCGAGCTGGCGATGCCCAGCCCCTGTTCCTGTGCGGCCTGGATCAGCCGGTACTGGTCCAGCCGCGGCGGTAGCGGCAGCCATACGTGCAGGCCGGCCGGGTGCGCCCGCGCGCGGGACGGCAGGTACTGCGCGGCAATCGCCTGGCGCTCGCGCAGCTCCTGCTGGAAGCGCTGCACCATGTCCTGGGCCTGGCCGCTGCGGATCCACTGCGACGCCACCGCCACCATCGACTGGGTCGGCATCAGCGCGATCGCACGCAGGGCGTCCAGCACCGGTTCCATCGGTTCGCCGGCCGGCACCACCAGGTAAGCGGTGCGCAGGCCCGGTGCCAGGCATTTGGACAGGGTGGAGATGTAATACACCGGGCAGCCGGCGTCGCGGTGGGCGGCCAGCGGCGGTGCGGCGTCCCCGGCCAGCAACCAGTAGGGATCGTCTTCGATCACGGTCAGATCGTGGCGCTTGGCAACCGCCAGCAGGGCCTGCCGGCGTTGTGCCGACATCGTCGCCGTGGTCGGGTTCTGGATGGTCGGTACCAGGTACAGCAGGCGCGGGCGGCGTAGCTGGCAGGCCTCTTCCAGCGCTTCGGGCAGCATGCCTTCGGCGTCCATCGCCACTGGCACCACACCCCGCTGCAGCACGCGCGTGGCGGCCAGCAGGCCCGGGTAGGTCAGCTGCTCGGCGGCGATCAGCTCGCCCGGCTGGGTGCGGGCCAGGATCAGTGCGCACAGTGCGGTCTGCGCGCCGGGGCAGATCACCACCTGGTCGGCACCCACCGTGCCCAGCACCGGTGACAGCCACTGCACGGCGGCGGCGCGGTCCTCGCGGGTGCCGGCGCCGACGTGGTAGCTCATCAGTTCGCCCTGGCCCAGCTGCTGGCCCACGTGCTGGAAACCGGCCTCCATGCCCTGTGCGAACGGCGCGCTGCCCAGCAGCGGCGGGATGTTCATGCTCAGGTCCACCGAGGTGCTGCGGTTGCCGGCCGACAGCGCGATGAAGGTGCCGCCGGCGCCCTGCGCATCCAGCAGGCCAGCCTGGCGCAGCTCGGCAAAGGCACGGGTGACCGTGGTCAGATCCACGCCCACCTGCTGGGCCAGGTCGCGCTGCGGCGGCAGCCGGTCGCCCGGGCGCAGCACGCCGTCATCCACCGCCTCGCGCACCTGCTGGGCGATCTGCAGGTACAGCGGGCCAGCGCCCTCGCGGAAGGGGCGAACCCAGGTGCGATTGGGGTTTTTCAGGCGGCGGCCGGCGGGAGGTGGCGTCATCGGTCAGTTTTCCATACGTGCAGATGCACAAGTCCATACAATCATGTATCTTGTATGGGCTTGATTGGAGTGGATCGCTCTCTTGTAGGCGACCTCGTACCCACAGTGTAGCCGCTCCACGCCCGGGCGCTGCGCGCAGGCGAGCCGGTCAAGCGCGCTTCTTCAACAGGGTTGACCTCCAATGAATATCTGCTGGAACCGCATCCGCCTGGCGCTGGTCGCCCTGGCCTGCGTCGGCCTGTCGGGCTGTGACTGGGTGCTGCTGGATTCGAAGGGCATGGTCGGGCTCGCCCAGCGCGACCTGATCCTGATCTGCATCGGCCTGATGCTGATCGTGGTGATACCGGCCATCGTGCTGACCTTCGTATTCGCCTGGCGCTTCCGCGCCGGCAACACCAAGGCGAAGTACACGCCGGACTGGTCGCACTCCACCAAGGTGGAGATCGTGGTCTGGGGCGTGCCGCTGCTGATCATTGCCGGCCTGGCGGTGATCGTGTGGAAGTCGACCCACGAACTGGACCCGTACAAGCCGCTGGACGTGGCCGGTGAGCCGCTGCACGTGGACGTGATCGCCACCGACTGGAAATGGGTGTTCGTATACCCGGACCTGGGCATCGCCACGGTCAACCAGCTCAACTTCCCGGCCAACCGCCCGCTGGCGTTCAACATCACCTCCAACTCGACGATGAATACCTTCTTCATCCCGCAGCTGGGTGGGCAGATCTACGCGATGGCCGGCATGCGCACGCAGCTGCACCTGATCGCCAACGAGCCCGGCCAGTTCCGTGGCATGTCCGGCAACTACAGCGGGCATGGCTTCTCGAACATGAAGTTCATTGCCACCGCCAGCAGCAACGAGGAGTTCGAGCGCTGGGTGGCCGAGGTACGCAGCGCACCACAGGCGCTGGACTTCAACCAGTTCAAGGCGCTGGCCGCACCGTCGAAGAACGCGCCGGTGCAGCACTTCTCCAGCGTCGAACCGCTGCTGTTCAAGAAGGTCATCGACCAGTTCATCGGCGTCGGTGAGAACACCGCTGCTGCGTCCCCGGCGGGTGCTGCCGGTGGTGCCCAGGTTTCCCAGGAGTAACGAACATGTTGGGTAAATTGACGTGGGAGGCCGTGCCGCTGCACGAGCCGATCGTCGTGGTCACGCTGGCGGCCATGGTGCTGGGTGGCCTCGCGCTGCTTGGCGCGGTGACGTACTTCAAGCTATGGGGCGTGCTCTGGCGCGACTGGTTCACCACCGTGGACCACAAGAAGATCGGCATCATGTACGTGGTAGTGGCGCTGGTCATGCTGGTGCGTGGCTTCGCCGACGCGCTGATGATGCGCGCGCAGTTGGCCGCGGCCGGGCCAGGCAGTGATGGCTTCCTGCCACCGGAGCACTACGACCAGATCTTCACCGCGCATGGCGTGATCATGATCTTCTTCGTGGCCACCCCGTTCGTGGTCGGCCTGATGAACATCATCGTGCCGCTGCAGATCGGCGCACGCGACATGGCGTTCCCGTTCCTCAACGCCTTCAGCTTCTGGATCTTCGTGGTTGGCGCTGCGCTGATGATGATCTCGCTGGGCGTTGGCGAGTTCGCCATGACCGGCTGGGTGGCCTATCCGCCGCTGTCGGGCATCGAGTTCAGTCCGGGCGTAGGCGTTGACTACTACATCTGGGCGTTGCAGGCCTCGGGCATCGGCACATTGCTGACCGGCGTCAACCTGTTCATCACCATCCTGCGCATGCGTGCGCCGGGCATGACCCTGATGAAGATGCCGGTGTTCACCTGGACCGTGCTGGTCACCAGCGTGATCATCATCGCCGCCTTCCCGATCCTGACCGTGGCGCTGGGTGCGCTCACCCTGGACCGCTACCTGGACTTCAACTTCTACACCAACACGTTGGGTGGCAACCCGATGATGTACGTGAACCTGGTGTGGGCCTGGGGCCACCCGGAGGTGTACATCCTGGTGCTGCCGGCGTTCGGCATCTTCTCTGAAGTCACCGCCACGTTCGCGCGCAAGAAGCTGTTCGGCTACAAGTCGATGGTGGGCGCCACGCTGGCGATCGGCATCCTGTCGTTCATCGTCTGGCTGCACCACTTCTTCACCATGGGCTCGGGTGCCAGCGTCAATGCCTTCTTCGGCATCATGACGATGATCATCGCCATCCCCACCGGCGTGAAGATCTTTACCTGGCTGTTCACCATGTACGGCGGCCGCGTCGAGTTCAGCGTACCGATGCTGTGGACCATCGCCTTCCTGGTCACCTTCACCATCGGTGGCATGACCGGCGTGCTGCTGGCCATCCCGGGCGCGGACTTCCTGCTGCACAACAGCCTGTTCCTGGTCGCCCACTTCCATAACACCATCATCGGCGGCGCGCTGTTCGGCTACCTGGCCGGCTTCGCCTACTGGTTCCCGAAGGTGTTCGGCTTCACCCTCAACGAGCGCCTGGGCAAGTGGTCGTTCGCCTGCTGGGTGATCGGCTTCTACCTGGCCTTCATGCCGCTGTACATGCTGGGCTTCATGGGCATGACCCGCCGCATGAACCAGTACGACAACCCGGCGTGGACGCCGTACCTGATCGTCGCCTTCATCGGTGCACTGTTCGTGTTCGCGGGCATCATCCTGATGCTGGTGCAGATCTACGTGAGCGTGCGCGACCGCAAGCGCAACCTGGACCTGACCGGCGATCCGTGGAACGCACGCACGCTGGAATGGGCCACGCCGTCGCCGCCGCCGTTCTACAACTTCGCCGTGGTGCCCAAGGCCGATGAGCTGGATGCCTTCCACGAAGCGAAGAAGCGCGGCCTGCCGCCGCCGCCGAAGACGTACGCCCCGATCCACATGCCGAAGAACACCGGCGTGCCGCTGATCCTAAACATCTGGATCCTGGTGCTGTGCTTCGCCCTGGTCTGGCACATCTGGTGGATGGCCGCAGCCAGCTTCATCGCGATGATCGTGACCCTGATCGTGCGGTCCTACGATGAGGACGTGGATTACTACGTCAGTTCCGAAGAGGTGGCGCGCACCGAAGCGGCCAACCTTGCCAAGCTGAAGGAGGTACGCGCATGAACCTGTTGACCCGCCCGGAGCTGGCCAGCGACACGCAGGCGCACGAGGACCACCACGAGCACGACCATGGCCACGAACAGGGCGGCATGAAGGTGTTCGGCATGTGGGTGTACCTCATGTCCGACCTGGTGCTGTTCGGTTCCCTGTTCGCCTCGTACGCGGTGCTCAGCATCGCCTACGCCGGCGGCCCCACCGGCAAGGAGCTGTTCTCGTTGCCGTTCGTGATGGCCGAGACCTTCCTGCTGCTGGTCTCCAGCATCACCTACGGCCAGGCCGTGCTGGCCATGCATCGCCACGATGCCTCGGCGGTGCTGCGCTGGCTGGGCGTGACCTTCGTGCTCGGTGCCTCGTTCATCGGCATGGAGATCTACGAGTTCTCGCACCTGATCCACGAAGGCGCGGGCCCGAGCACCAGTGCCTACCTGTCGGCGTTCTTCGCGCTGGTCGCCACCCACGGACTGCACGTCGCCAGTGGCCTGATCTGGATGGCGGTGGTCATGCACCAGGTCTACCGCCGTGGCCTGACCCCGACCAACATCACCCGTGTTTCGTGCCTGAGCCTGTTCTGGCACTTCCTGGACCTGGTGTGGATCTGCGTCTTCACCTTCGTCTACCTGATCGGAGCCTTCTGACATGGCCCACGTCGAAACCTCGCGCGCCGGCAATGCGCACGGCTCCACCAAGTCCTACCTGATCGGTTTCGTGCTGTGCGCGCTGCTGACCGTGGTGCCGTTCGCACTGGTGATGAATCCGGTGCTGTCGCGGCCGCTCACGCTGTTCCTGCTGGTCGGCTTCGCAGTGGCGCAGATCCTGGTGCAGCTGGTCTATTTCCTGCACATGGACCGCAAGTCCGAAGGCGGCTGGAACCTGGCCAGCTTCGTGTTCACCCTGGTGATCCTGTTCATCGTCATCGCACTGTCGGTCTGGATCATCTGGAGCATGCACTACCACATGATGATCAACTGAGCCTGCGAACCGTGAAAGGCATTGCGTTCCCCCATCGTGGCCTGCGCCTGGCCGCAGGCCTGCTGCTCGGCCTGCTGGCCGGCTGCAGCGCGCAGTCGCGCATGGACTTCTATGCGAAGGACATCGCCTGCGAAGAACTTGGCCAGCAGTGGTCGATGCCCGACAGCCACGGCACCGTGCGTGGCCCCAAGGACCTGCAGGGGCAGGTGACCTATCTGTTCTTCGGCTTCACCAGCTGCCCGGACGTGTGCCCGACCACGATGGTCGAGCTGAGCCAGGTCAAGCACCTGATGGGCAAGGATGCCGATCAGCTACAAGTGGTGTTCGTCAGCGTCGACCCGGCCCGCGACACGCCTGAGGTCGCGCGCACCTATGTGGAAGCGTTCGATCCCAAGGCAATCGCGCTGGTTGGCAACGATGCGCAGCTGGCCGCGATGGCCAGCGACTTCAAGGCGTTCTACGAAAAGGAACCCGGTCAGGTACCGGATACCTACACCATGAGCCACATTGCCGGCGGCTACGTGTTCGACCGCCAGGGCCGCCTGCGCCTGTTCGCGCCGTACGGCATGCCGGTGGAAAAGCTGTTCTCCGATGTGCAGCGCCTGCTGCTCGAGCCTGGCTACCCGGCCGCCGGCAACGACGCACTGGCCAGCTGCCACCTCAAGCACAGCGGCACACTCGCCGCGCGCTGACGCCGGTGGGTTTCGACCACTGTCCCCGGTAGGTGCCAACCTTGGTTGGTACGTGCGGATCCGCTCTTGGTAGGTGCCAACCTTGGTTGGCACAGCTGTAGAGCCGAGCCCATGCTCGGCTCAACGCGACACGCGCGCGCCGCGCAGACAGCAGCCGAGCATCGGCTCGGCTCTACATGCTCGCCGCCCCTCGCAGGACCAATCCCCCGGCCGGCCAGGAGAGCCAACCGGCCAGGGGCACCACTCAACGCCTTACTTGGTCTCTTCCCACTGCACCACGTCCGGCTCGGTCGCGCGGATACCGGCGGTGGACAGCAGCCTGGTGGTCGCATCCAGCGCCGCGTTTACCGACGGGTACTCCACGATCGCCTGGCCCGAAGCCTTGGAGACCTTCACCACGGTACCGCCAGTGGCGGCGGCTGCGCGCTGGGCCGAGGCCGCATCGGTGAAGAACACCTTGACCCGCGACGTCGCCACCACCGGCGCGCCGTCACGGGAGACCGCCGCCGCGAACTTGCCGGCGCCGGCATCGGCAGGTGCCGCCGTTGCGCCATCCAGCGAACGCTTGGTACGCGAGCTGGTGGTCGCCGCCGCCTGCGGGGTGATCGTGAACTGGCCGCCGCTGGCCTGCTTCACGGTGGCCGAGGGGGACAGCTGGAATCGCGTGCCGCCCACATCGAACGTGCGGCCGGTAGCGGAGGCCTTCAGTTCCTGCGCATCCACGGTCGACAGGGTCCTGGCTGGAGGGGTCTGCCCCGAGCTCTGCGCCCAGGCAGGGGAGGTCATCGCCGCGAAGGCGAGCGTGCTCAACAGAATGGTGGTCTTCATCATCAGTGCCCCAGAACGCGGATCTTGAAGAATTCGAGGTTGCCGCGCGATGCTGCGGTCGCGGCCTGCCCCATGTCGGTCACTTCCAGCGTCCAGGTGCCGCTGGCATTCTCATCCAGGAAGGCATTGCTGGACAGCAGGTCCCAGCTGGTGAAGTTGCTCTGCGCGCCACCCGTGCCCGAACCGATCGCGGTGAACGCCGGTTGCACCACGCTGCGGGTGCCGCTGGGCGACACCAGCACGAACTGCAGCTGGCGCGTGTTGCGGTGGTTGACCCGGAAGCCCAGCTGCACGCTTTCGATATTGCGCGCGCCGTTGGCCAACTGGAAGGTCAGGCGTGCGGCGGCAGCCGAGGTGTTGCCGATGGCCACGGTACGCGTCGTGTTGCGCCAGCCACTGTCGACCAGCGGGCCCAGCGACTGGAAGTTCTCAGCGACCTGCACTGCACGCGCAGCGTTGACCACGCCGAAGCCATACCAGTTGCTGTAGGCACGGCCGGCAGCATTCACCGTCCAGCCCGGCACCAGCGTGCGCCCGTCGGCCAGCGTCACCGCCGGCTGGTTCGGGTGGTTGCGGGTGGCGGTGGTGGCCAGGATGTACTTCACATCGCGATAGGACAGGTTCGGATTGGCCTCCAGCACCAGTGCCGCCACGCCCGACACCATCGGCGCCGACGCCGAGGTGCCGTTCATCTTGGCGGTGTAGTTGCAGGTGCTGTCGATGGCCGACAGGTTGCTGTCCAGCGTGTTCTGGCGGTTGGTGTTCTTGTTGCTGCCCTGCGCGCACCCGGTCACGTCGGTGGTGACGATGGCCGGGTCGTACGCGCGCGCCACCAGGCCGGGCGCAAACTGTGCCTGCAGGCCGTACTCACCACCAAAGGCCGACACCCACAGGGCCGAGCCGGTGGAGGAGTAAGACGAGCGCACGCCATCGGCGCGCACCGCGCCTACCGTGATCACGTTGAACAGGTTGTTGCGCGGATCACGGCCGGCCGGCACACAGCCGGTGTTGCGGTTCTTGGTGTCGGTGGTGCAGACATCCTGGGTCTGGCTGATCGAGGCATTGTTGAAGTTGTTGCCGGCCGACTTCACGTAGATGCCGCCGCGGCCACCGCGCGTCCCCGACAGTGCCTGCTCATACGAACGAATCGTGTTTTCGCTGTACGCCAGCGGCAGGTTCGGATTGCCCGGGCCGGCGCCCCAGCTGTTGTTGAACACCTGCACGTCGGCCGATTCCGCGCCGTCCCACCAGGCGTACTCGATGTTGCTCTGCTGGTTGCCCAGGGCCGAGCGCGAAATCGGGTTGAAGCCCTTCAACGTCGCCGCCGGGGCTACACCGCGCACGCCCAGGTTGTTGGCGCCCACCGCACCGGCGATGCCGCCGACCATGGTGCCGTGGTTGTCGACATCCGGGTTGGTCGGGGTGGGGTTGTTCGAGCCATTGGTGAAGTTCTTGCCGGCTACAGCGGCCACGTTGGCCGCCAGGTCCGGATGCGCGATCTGCAGGCCATCATCGACGATGGCGATGGTGACGCCCTGGCCACGGATGCCATTGCGGAACAGGCCATCCACGTTCAGGTCGTTGCCGGCCACCGGCAGCGTGTCGGCCGGGACCGTCTGCCCGGTGTTGAGCAGGTGCCACTGGATTGCCGCCAGTGGATCGGCCTGTTGGGCCTGGGCGGTGACGGCCAGGCTGCCCAGTACCAGGGCAGTGGCCAGGGCCAGGCGCGCGGAGCGCGGTGGCGCGGTGCGTTGCGTGTGTCGCTTCATACACGAATCCTTCTGTTGTGAATCGGCATGGCAGGACGGCGGGGCGGATCTGCCCCATCGCAACGAGCCAAACGCGACACAACGAACAACCCCCTACCTCTTCACACAAGCAATCTGCAGATGTGCCAATTGCGTCACAAACGCTTAGTACGTCTGGTTATGACAGTGCACACAAGCATCTTCACGCGATCTTCGCGCGGTTGAATCTGAGTTGTGGGAAACAGGGAGAACTACGTGCAGATGACCACACACATGAAGAACGAACGGAAGCGCGGCCGTGCGCGCGCGGACCAGACCCCGCTCTCGGTTGCCGCCATCCGCAAGGTGGTGCTGTCCGTGCATACGCGCAGCCACGACTACGGCGACGATGCCGATATCGCCGAGTTGCTGCCCGAGTTGGCAGCATTCGGCATCACCACGGTGAAACCGCTGCGCCTGCTGATGAAGAAACACCGTCGCGCACTGCTGCAGGAGGAACGGATCGTCATGCGCCGCGCAGAGACGCTGCATCTGCGCACTGAGTGGCGGCCCGGTGGCATAGACGTGCATGCCAACACCAGCCGTTACGCCATCGGCGGCCTGGTCCGCACCAGCATGGAACACGAATTCGGCTTCGAGACGATGCTGCCCTTCCACGAGGTGCGCGAGGACGAGCCCGCGTAGTGCGGTGCCTGCCCGGTGGGTGCGGCAGCCCTGCCGGGGCATCATCGCGTGCCCTCACATCGCGCTGTGCTACTACAGCCCGTGCACCCTTCCGCACGGAGCACGATGATGGTCAATCCGCTCGCCCAGGCCCATCGCGGCCTCGGCACCACGCTGTTCAGCCTGTTGAACCCGATACCCTTCGGCTTCTTCGTCGGTGCCCTGATCTTCGACGCGATCTACCTCAACAGCGCCGAGGTGATGTGGGGCAAGGCCGCTGCCTGGCTGATCACCTTCGGCCTGCTGATCGCCATCATTCCGCGGCTGATCAACCTGTTCACGGTCTGGCGCCGCAACGGCACCGCCACCCGCATCGACCGCATCGACTTCTTCCTCAACCTGGTCGCGGTGGTGCTGGCCATCTGGAATGCCTTCGTGCACAGCCGTGATGCGTATGCCATTGCAGTGCCGGGCACGATCCTGTCGGCGCTGACCGTGGCCCTGATCGCCCTGGGCCTGATCCTGCTGTCACTGCAGCCGCCGCTGCTGCAGGGAGGTCGTCATGGCTAAGCACATCCTGCCCACCGTGGCCGCGCTGGCACTGGCCGTCACGCTGTCGGCCTGCGCGGGCAAGGCCGAATACCACCCCTCCGACCAGTCCGGCGCAAAGCCGCCGCTGCCGGCGCCGAAGAACTTCCTGATGCCGCCGATGCAGGTGCCCAAGGGCGTCGGCTGGGCTGATGGACAGACCCCCACGGTGGCCGAGGGCCTGAAGATCGAACGCATCGCCGCCAACCTGCAGCATCCGCGGCGGCTGCTGACCCTGCCCAATGGCGATGTACTGGTGGTGGAGGGCAACGGCCCCGGCGAAGAACCGGTCACCACGCCCAAGCAGTGGATCGCCGGCAAGGTGAAGGCGCGCTCGGGCAAGGCCGGCAAGGGCGGCAACCGGGTCACCCTGCTGCGCCGCTCGCCGGGAACGAACACCTGGACCCAGCATGTCTACATCGAGGGCCTGCATTCGCCGTTCGGCATCCAGCTGATCGGCGACACGCTGTACGTGGCCAACACCGGCAACATCATGCAGTACCACTACGTGCCCGGCGAAACCCGCATGTCGGACAAGGGCCGCGAGTTCACCGACCTGCCCAGCACCATCAACCATCACTGGACCAAGGAACTGCTGGCCAGCCGCGATGGCCGCAAGCTGTACGTGGGCGTCGGCTCCAACAGCAACATCACCGAAAATGGCCTGGCCGTTGAATACCGCCGTGCGGTGGTACTGGAAGTGGACGTGGCCACCCGTGGCAGCCGTATCTTTGCGTCGGGCATCCGCAATCCGACCGGCCTGGACTGGGAGCCGAGCACCGGCACGTTGTGGGCCGTGGCGAACGAACGCGACGAGATCGGTGCCGACCTGGTGCCTGATTACCTCACCTCGGTGAAGGAAGATGGCTTCTACGGCTGGCCCTACAGCTACTACGGCCAGCACGTGGACGAGCGCGTGCAGCCGCAGCGGCCGGACCTGGTGGCCAAGGCGATCGTGCCGGACTACGCCATCGGCTCGCACGTGGCACCGCTGGGCCTGCTGTTCTACACCGGCCAGGCACTGCCGGCGCAGTATCACGGCGGTGCCTTCATCGGCGAGCACGGCAGCTGGGACCGCTCGCCATTGAGCGGCTATGAAGTGGTCTACGTCTCGTTCAAGGACGGCAAGCCGACCGGGCGGCCGCAGACCGTGGTCAGCGGCTTTGCATCGAAGGACGAGAAGACCCTGATGGGCGCACCGGTGGGCATGGCGATGGATGCCGAAGGCGCATTGCTGGTGGCCGACGACGTGGGCGACGTGGTGTGGCGGGTGTCGGCCAAGTAGTTCTGTAGAGCCGAGCCCATGCTCGGCTTACGCGCGCAGCGCGGGGTTTCCGCGTACAGGTTGAAGAGCAGCCGAGCGTGGGCTCGGCTCTACAGTTCCGCGGTACTGCTGCGGAACCCGCTGAACACCGATTCGGCGGCAAATCCCACGCCGCCCAGCAGCACGCCGAAATACACCACCGTGGCCACCACGAAACCATAGCCGGCTGCCACTGCCGCGCCATCGCGCTGGATGAAACCAATGGCGAAGGACATCAGCGCCAGCGCCGGCAGCGTGTTGCTGAAGGGTATCGGCCCGGCCGGCGCCATCAACAGCAGGGTCGCGAACACCAGCATCAGGTTGTTCAGGCGCATCATCTTCTTCGAGCGCACCATCACCGCCAGCCGCATCGGCCGCGACAGCCGCTCCATGCGGTGCACCCATTTCAGCGCACGACCCAGGTTGGCCTTCAGCTTGTCGGTGGCGATCTCGCGGCGGGCCAGCTTCTGTGGCACCCACAGCGGGCGGCTGCGCACCCGGCTCAGGCCGATCAGCAGGATCGAGGCGCCAAACACGGTACTCAGCCCGGGAATCGACACCGGAATGATGAAGATGGCCGAGAGCAGGATCACGATCAGCAGCAGGCCCTCATCGCCCAGCGCGCTGAGCAGGGTGCCGACGCGCACCTGGTCGCCGGGCAGCTCGTCGATCATCTGCTCGATCTGCTGGGCCAGGGGCGCGCTGTCATTGGTTTCGGGGGCACGGTAGGTCATGCGTCGCAAGGTTCTCCAGGGAAGGGCGGTCAACGGGCCGTCCTGCGGTGGGGGACGCACAGGCTCCCGCAGTATCCCGGCCAACGTGGGCAAAGAAGTGAACCGGGCATGAGGGGGTAAACTGGCGTGCCCCGCACGAGTTGAACGCAATGGACATGGGCCGCAGGCAATCGACCATCGAACTGGTCGCCATCGACATGGATGGCACGCTGCTGGACCCGTCGCACCAGCTCACCTCCCGCGCCAGGAAGGCCATCGCGCAGGCGCGGGCGCTGGGCGTGCACATCGTGCTGACCAGTGGCCGCCCGGTTCCGGGCCTGGCGCCGTACCTGCACGAGCTGGGCATCACCGGCAACGACGACTACTGCATCGCCTGCAATGGCGGCCTGGTGCAGCGCATCGGCACGCGCGAAACCGTGGTCGAGTATCCGCTCAGCTTCGACGACTTCCTGTTCTGCGAGCAGGTCGCCCGCGACCTGGGCGTGCACTTCCAGGCGCTGGACAGCCAGCGCATGTACACGCCCAACCAGGACATCAGCTACTACACCGTAGCCGACTCGCATCTCTCGCGGATGCCGCTGTCCTACCGCCGCGTGGAGGACATGGATCCATCGATGTCCTTCATCAAGCTGATGATGATCGACGCGCCGGACGTGCTGGATGCCGCCATCGCGCGCCTGCCGAGCGAACTGACCGAGCGCTTCGCGGTACTGAAGAGCGCGCCGTTCTTCCTGGAAGTGTTCGACCACCGCGCCGGCAAGGGCCCGAGCCTGCAGAAGCTGGCCGAGCACCTGGGCATCGACCGCGCCAACGTGATGGCCATCGGTGACCAGGAAAACGACCTGACCATGCTGCAGTACGCCGGCACCAGCGTGTCGATGGGCAATGCCATCGATGCGGTGAAGGCCGTGGCGCGCTTCGAAACCACCAGCAATGCCGATGAAGGCGTGGCGCGTGCGATCGAGCGTTTCGTCCTGCAGTAACTGCGCGTCCGCTTGCGCTGGTAGGTGCCAACCTTGGTTGGCACACGCAAGCGGCAAGCGCCAACCAAGGCCGGCCTCTACCACGGCGGGGCTATACCCACGTATAGCCCACCCATCCCCACCGCCATCGGCGCTGTACCACGGTGCAATGGCGGATGCAGCAGCGCGATGCAAGAATTTCGCACGTCGAAATCACGCCATCGAATCCTGCGGCAGATGATCGTCTTCATCTGCTGACCGGCGCGCACCGCGCTGTTACCCCCTCAACGCAATCGCACTGCCAGCCAGGGCGCCGACACCGGCGCTGCAACGCGCTGGGCGTGCGCCTGCGCCGCTTTCCCCCTGCACCCTGGATCTGCTGCCATGAACACCCCACCCACGACACGCCTTGCCTTGGCGATCATCGCGGCCATCACAGCCCCTGCGTACGCCGCAGAAACGCACGATGCCGCGCACGACACGCCCACCACGCTCAACGCCCTGCAGGTCATCGCCACGCCGCGTGGCGCCGCCGTGGCACCGACCCAGGTGGTTGGTCCCAACCGCTACATCATCAAGGCCGAAGATCTCGACGCGATGGTCACCGGCAACAACGGCCTGGCGATGCTCAAGCAGGTGCCGGGCGCCAGCTACACCGCCACAGATGGACTGGGCCTGGATATCTCGGCCACCAGCCTGTTCGTGCGCGGCTTCCGCATGAACGAAATGGGCATCACCTTCGAAGGCGTGCCGCTGAACGACAACGGCTTCCTCTCGCTCACCGGCACCAGCGTGGTGAACGTGGGCGTGCCCGATGGCATCGGCGCGATCACGGTCAGCCCCGGTGGCGCACCGGTCAGCGTGTTCTCCAGCAGCGTCAACGGCGGCAGCCTGGAGTACCGCCTGCGTGACCTGCAGGACACGCCCAGCCTGCGCGTGAAGCAGGGCGTGGGCAGCAACAGCACGTTGGTCACCACCGTATCCGGGCAGACCGGCCAGCTCGGCGAGCAGGGCCCGAAGGTACTTGTCGACCTGCAGCGCGTGTCTGCCGACAAGTACCAGGGCGAGGGCACGCAGAACTTCCTGCGCGGCGACCTGAAGCTGCAACAGGACGTCGCCTGGGGTGACTTCACCGTGTTCCTGTCCGACAGCAAGGCCAAGGTCTGGGGCTACAACAACATCTCCTTCGACATGATCCGCAAGCTGGGCTGGAAGGCCGACATCTTCTATCCCGATTATGCGTGGGCCTGGTACGTGGCCTCGCCGGAGAACGCGGACAAATCCTGTGGCGCCTACACCTGCGGTGAGCTGTCCGAACTGATTCCGTACGACACCGGCCAGATCACCCGCGACCGCGTGTCATCGATCAACCATCGCTTCCAGATCACCCCGGCGCTGAGCGGCAACGTGCAGCTGTACAACGCCAACAGCCACACCCAGGCCACGCTCACCGACCCGACCGTACCGTCGCCCAACGGCGCGCCGTTCTCCGAACAGGTGCAGACACCACACCTCAACCGGCTGGGCGGCATGCTCAACCTGCAGTTCGAGGCGGGCGCGCACACCTTCACCGCCGGTTTCTGGCAGGAGAAGAGCAAGGCCGCGGCCAAGACCGAGTGGTACCAGCAGCCGCTGCTGGGCGAGGGTCCACCACTGAAGGCCACCGGTCCGTTCGATGTGTATGGCCCCGCGTTCAAGACCGACAACGCCTCGAGCTGGGTGACCCGCTCGCGCCAGTTCTACCTGCAGGACGACATCGTGTTGAACGACACGCTGAAGCTGGGTGTCGGCTTCAAGGCCGTGGACTTCCGCACCCGTGGCGGCGGCCTCGGTGATGCCAAGGACCGGCCGGTGAACGGCACGCTGTGCGCGAAGAGCTACTTCCTGCCGCACGTCTCGCTGTTCTGGAGCCCGACCGAATCCACCGATGCCTTCATCGACCTGGCCAACACCATGAACGGCTATCGCGTCGCTCAGCGCGGCAACATCGGTTACACCGCCTCGGCGTGGACCATCACCGACCAGGAAGAGTTCGACCGCGTGGCGGGTACCCTGCGTCCGGAAAAGAACTGGAACCTTACCGTGGGCGCATCGCACCGCTTCGATCGGCTGACGATCACCGGCGACGTGTTCTACAACGACATCCGCAATCGCCTGCTGTCGGCGGCCATCGGCACTCAGTTCGCGCAGATCAACACCGTGCGGCTGATGCCGAAGATGCACGTGATCGGTGCCGACCTCGGCATCACCGCCGACCTGAGCGACCACCTGCAGTTCTACCAGGGCGTGGCCGTGGCCCGTTCGTACTATGACAGCGATTTCGTGGTGGGTGACACGGTGTACCCGATCAAGGGCAACGCCCAGCCGGGCTACCCGCAGATCTCGCTGGTCAGCGACCTGTCCGCCCACTTCGGTGACTGGCGTTTTGGTGCCACCAGCACCTCGTACCTGCGCCAGCCCTTCACCTACGAGAACGACATCCGCGTGCCGACCTTCTGGCAGGTCAACACCTATGCTGCGTATCGATTCGGTGCGGACAGCCCAGTGCCCGGGCTGGAGTTGCGGCTGGACGTGAGCAACCTGTTCAATCGCCACAACATCGGCACCGCCACCATCGCCGGCTCGTCGTTCTCGGGGGACTACCAGACCCTGCAGCGCAGCGCGCCACGGCAGCTGATGTTCAGTACCTCGATGGCGTTCTGAGGCGATGAGGGTGGGGTCAGAGCCCTTTGCTGCGCAAAGGCATCCGACCCCGCAGCCATCCCGTGATCGGGGGGGCGGATCCCTTTGCACGGCAAAGGGCTCTGACCCCGCAGCCCGCCCGGAAGCCCGCCTTGGGCAATCAACAGGGATTTTCTGGCGGCGACGCAAGGTTCCCACAATGTTGCTGGGTCATCCTGTGCGCATGGCACAGCAGACCCCGCCAACCCGGTTGTTCGGCATCCGAGGCCCAGGACGGCCCCGGCAGACGCTGTCCGTGGCGCCTGCAATCGACCTACGTGCCGAATACCAGTTCTGGCAGGTCTACGAACGCGTGGTCCGCCCGCTGCCCGGCGGAGGGCTGCCGCAGGCGTGGCTGGTGTGCCAGAAGGTATATCGCGACCGCTGGCAGCACCCGGAGGACAGCGACGCGGCGGGACTGTCACGGGTGCTGTTCGGCGACAACATGACGGCTGGCCGGGCGTCGGAACTGGCGGAGCTCCACGCGCTGGTCAGCCGTCGGGTGGCGTCGCTGGCGAAGCGGGGACGGTTGCATACGGCAGCCTGATGCCTGCCCTTGGTAGGGTCGACTGTTAGTCCACCGCTCTTCGCATCTACCTCTCAGAAGGCCGCGCTTCGCGCGAGAGTCGACCAACGGTCGACTCTACCAATAGCCAACCCGACCGGCATTTCTAAGGCTTTCCCCGATCCAACTGCCGATAGCCAATCGCCTCAGCCAGATGCGCCGTCTGGATCGTTTCACAACCCGCCAGATCCGCAATCGTGCGCGCCACGCGCAGAATCCGGTGCATCGCACGTGCGGAAAGCTGCAGACGCTCGATGGCCTGCTCCAGCATGTCCTGATCTGCCTCGCTGAGTCGGGTACAGGCTCGCAGCGCCGCTGGCGGCAGATGCGCATTGAGCCCGCCACGCACCTGCTGCCGCGCATGTGCGGCTTCCACCCGTGCACGTACCGCGGCACTGGGCTCACCCAGCGGCGTGCTTTCCCGTAGCTCCACCGCATCCATGCGCGCAACGCTGATATGCAGGTCGATGCGGTCCAGCAGTGGGCCTGACACGCGCGCACGGTAGCGGTTGATGCGTTCGTCGCTGCACAGGCAGCGGTTGCTGCGGTCGCCGGCCCAGCCGCAGGGGCAGGGATTCATCGCCGCCACCAGCTGGAATCGCGCCGGATACTGCACGCTGCGTGCCGCGCGGGCGATGCGGATGTGGCCGGATTCCAGCGGCTCTCGCAGGGTTTCCAATGCACTGCGGTTCCACTCTGGAAGCTCATCCAGGAACAGCACGCCGTGATGGGCCAGCGAGATCTCACCGGGGCAGGGCGGGTTGCCGCCGCCCACCAGCGCCGCCGCGCTCGCACTGTGGTGGGGAGAGCGGAACGGCCGTTGCCGCCAGCGCCGCGGATCCAGCCCTTCGCCACTCACCGACGCAATCGCGGCCAGCTGCAACGCCTCGGCCTCCTCGGTGTCCGGCAACAGACTGGGCAGGCGCGAGGCCAGCAATGTCTTGCCGCAGCCAGGGCTGCCGATCAGCAGAAGATGGTGACCACCCGCTGCGGCCACTTCCAACGCACGCCGCGCATGCGCTTGCCCGCGCACGTCGGCCAGATCGGGCAGTGGCAACGGTGTCGTGTCCACGCGCTCCACGGACGGCAACAGACGCGGATTGCCCAACCCGGCGCAGCACTCCAGCAGCGTGCGGGCCACGCGCACATCGGCGTGCTCGGCCAGGGCCGCCTCGGCGGCATTGCCCGGTGGCACCACCAGGATGCGCCCGGCATCAGCCGCCGCAATCGCCGCCGGCAGCGCGCCGGCCACCGGCCTCAGCTCGCCGGTCAGGCCAAGCTCACCCAGGAACTCGTATTGCAGCAGCGACTGCGGATCGATCTGGCCACTGGCTGCCAGAATGCCCAACGCGATGGCCAGGTCGTAACGCCCGCCTTCCTTGGGCAGGTCAGCGGGCGCGAGGTTGAGCGTGATGCGTCGCTGCGGAAAGTCGAAGCGCGCGCAAAGAAGGGCGGCACGCACGCGCTCACGGGATTCACGCACGCTGGTCTCGGCCAGGCCGACAATCTGGGTGGCAGGCAGGCCACCGGAGAGATGCACTTCCACCCGCACCAGCGGGGCATCGACCCCGGCGCGGGCACGGCTGTGGACCAGCGCCAGGCTCATGTGTGGATTCCTGCAGAGGGACGCTCGATGGTGCTGCAGGTAATCTGCGTGGGACTATCGGGAATTGCTGGTGCAGATACTAGGGGGATTCCGGCCGATGGTTGGAGCGTGTCTTCTTCCTCTGCGGACACGGGTCTCTGCCATCAAGTGAAAGATCGACGCTAACGCTGTGCTACTCCAATGAGGGGCGTCGGTTTCACATGCCGCGCACTTCCTAGCGCCACGCCAATTTCACTTGGGGAATCCAGGTGCCCTACCTGCGGATGCTTCTGAAAGATCAGCGTGGCAACAACCAGCGCTTGATTCACGTCAACACGCACGGGTCTCAGTGTGGCTTCCCCAGCCATCAGGGGCTGTGATATGAAGACGGGATCTTGCTGTAGGCTCTTTCAATGGGATTGGAAGGATGGAAAAGTTCGAGGAGATCGATCACCGTGTTTTCCTTTTTCCTTGGGGCTTGGCGAAGCGCTTTCCTAAACGGACCCCCATGGGGACCTGGCTCAGTTGCATACCAATGATGAGCTTGGCGTTGGCGCCATCGGCAAGCGCCGAGACGGTCACCTACATTCATACTGATGCGCTTGGTTCGGTGGTTGCCGAGACCGACGCCAATGGCAACGTGGTCAAGCGCTATGACTACGAACCCTATGGGGCCGTTGTTGGTGGGCAGGTTGCGGATGGACCTGGATATACGGGACACGTGAGCGACGCTGCCACTGGGCTGAGCTACATGCAGCAGCGCTACTATGATCCCCACTTGGGACTCTTCCTCTCGGTGGATCCGATCTCCACGCATTCAAGTCCGAAACACTTCAATCGCTACAGCTACGCTTATGGCAATCCGTATTCCTTCACCGATCCGGACGGAAGAGTTCCGGTAATGCCATTCATCTATGGTGCCGTCCTGGGCGGCCTCGCAGATATCGCAGTCCAGAAAGCCATGAATCCGGATAAGCCTATCGACAAAGTGGAGGCTGGCATTGCGGCTGCGGTTGGCTCTGTCTCCGGAGGCGCCGGTGGAGTAGCCGTTGCGGCAGTCGGATCTGGCACGATTTCGGTAGGGCGTGCAGTTGCTATACAGACCGTGGTCAATGCGGTGGCAGGCGGTGCCGGCTCCGCCGCAGAGAGCGCAATCAAAGGGCAGCCCATCACGGCGGAGGGCGTCGCTTCAAACGCGATTGGCAGTGCAGCGGGTGGATTGGCAGCCTCCGGGGTTGGCGTTGCCATGGGTGATTTCGCAGGCCCAGCTGCACGGGGATCACTCCAACGGCTGAGTCAATCCCGCGGCCCAGGTGGACCGAACATGGCAACTGCCACTGCGTCAACCGGAACTGCCATTCCCAGGCAATCGGCGCTCCAGGGTGCGGCGTCCCAAGCGGGCCAGGGCCTGGCGGGAGCAGGGGCGACTATCGTACAGAAGGACTTGGAGAAGAAGAAATGAGTCCCTTGTTGAAAGGCTTCATAGGCACTCAGCTTCTCGCTGCGGTCTTTGGCGTTTCGTACTTCGCAGTTCTCACGTACCGCAATTACCCGGACGCTATGCACACGGGATTGCGTATTTGGGGCTACTTCGCGGTGATCTTTCTATTCCTTCAACTGCTTCTTGCGCTGAAGCAGTGGTGGGAAAATTCGCATCGAAGGCGATAGGCGTGCACCGTCCCGGGATTTCGTTCGCACCAAAGAACAAATCGCCCAATGGGCGGCTTGTTCTTTTCAGGGGCCGGTTCACCAGCGTGCAAGTGAAAGCATGCCAATCTCCACATCAGCTGCTGGAAAAACTGCGTTCACTACAATTCTATCGTGGCTTGCGAGTACTGATGGCCCTCTCGCTCGCCATGGGCCTGCCGGGGTGCCGGGATGAGGTGGAGAGTTCAACGTATCCCATTGGCCAGACGGGAGAGACGTGCACCGCCTACAAGGGCTTCGACCGCCAGCCTCCTGAAGTAGTTGTGGCCGAGCTTGCCAAGCGAGGGTTGGATAGTCGCCGATTGGTGCATAGGACAGTCTGCGGCTCGATCACCAGTTGGGACATTCTCCCCGCAGGGGCGTCGATCGATCGGATACCTCCGCCAGACGCATATGTAAACGTCCACCTGCTGGAAGACGGCTCGGTTTCCATCAGTACAGACCGCCCCTGACGTTGGCGCCGTCCTTGATGATCGAGCATCGGGCGGCCCCTTGCGGTGCAGGCGCAGCGCAACTGTGAGCGTCAGCCTACGAAGGCACTTCAGCGCTGAAGTCGTTGCTGGGATCGGGCTGGCGGATGCCGGGCGCCCCAAACAGACACCGCTGCTCATCCAGCACCAGCCCATTGAAGCGCCCAAACCGCTTCTCAACCCACGATGGCCCCGCACTTTCCACCAGCAACCGTCCCTGGCTCTGATGCAGATCCAGCCAGCGCTCGAAGCTGGTGCGTAGACGCTCGATGTCCGGCGCCCGCCACCGTGCATCGGCGGGCATGCGGATCAGCACGCGCGAGGGCGCATTCTCCACCTCCATCACCAGCACGCCCTTGCATCGGATCTCGAAGGACGTTGCCCTGGCATGGCGCGTGTGCAGTTCAAAACCCTCGTGGGCCTTCGCGGTCACGAAGCCGAGCGCATCACTGTGCAGCAGGCGGTAATCGGCCGGCTGCAGCTTCTGGTAGGCCCACACCTGATTGCCCGCGGGCTCAGGCCACTCCACCCACATCGCGCCGATCACCGCGATGCACACCGCCGCAGCGGCAAGGCCGTGCATCTTCATTCGTCACCCCGCACACAGGCAGAAAGGTCCGCGCCATAAGCGCGCTCAGTCCTTGGGTCGCATCCGCTCGTGGATGAAGGCGGTGAGTGCCAGATCGGCCATCACCAGCCCCTCCATCACCCGGTCGCCGACGTACTGTTCGGGCTCACCGTTCTGGCGCGTGCGCTCGGCCGCCAGCAGGATCTCCTGAACGATGCGCTGGCCGGTGAGGGCGCAGTCGGCGTCGGACAACTGCATCTGCCGGCTGCGCAGGTGATGTCGCTCGGGCCAGGGCTGGCCGTCGGCTGCGGCACCGGCACCGATGGCGTGCAGGGTGGCGATGAGGCTGTTGGGGTCCGGGGCCGGAGTGGCCGAGGGCGCTTGCTGGATCGGGCGCGGGGGAGGGGAGTGCGGCGTGGTCATGGCTGGCTCCGTGCATGCAGGCGGAAGCCGCCACCGATAAAGGTGGCGGGCAGAGCGTGGCTCGAAAACCGGTTGCTAGACAAAGCCGGCGGGCACGAGGGCCCCCACGCCCCGCCCGCCATAGCCGGCAGACGGATTGCCAGCCGGCACCACGCGCGGTGGTGCCGGCTGGCAAGCGCAAACTTACGTCTAGCAATCCGGGTTTTCGAGTCCCGACCACCGATGCACGGTGGCGCAGTAACGATTACCTGCTGTTGTTCGGAATGCCAACGGGTAGGGGGCAATGCCGCCAAAACCCGAGACGTTTTTGGCATTGTCGCATAGCGAGGAAAGCGGCGAGAGCCTTGGCGTGCTTGGCGCAGCAGCACTTCTGGGACGGAGTCGTCAGAACCTTCCGCCAGAGACGCAGGGAGCGGCAAATGCGACAACATTGGTCCGACGGTCGCTGATGGATGCCGCGTATTTCGCCTCCATGCGTGAGTGACTTTCTGCCTATTGACCCCACGGGGCGCCACGCAGAATCTGACTACCGCTGTAGTCACTCGGAACTGTTCTGCCCGCAGCAGGAAGGTTCTGCGGCGTTTGAACGGACTCCACCCACTGGCGCAGGCCGCTACAAGGATCACTGTCGTGTTACGCCGCAATCGACTTCTTCTGTCTGCGGGTCTGCTCCCGCTCCCGTGGTTCCTGTTCTGGACCAGCGTTGCCGCCGTGTTCGCGCCGGGCTACAACCCGCTCGCACAGCACGCCAGCGAGCTGCTGCAGGCGCCGACGCTCGCAAGCATCTGCGCCAGGATCGCCGCCATCGGCTCTGGCGTAGGCTTCGTGGCGTTCTCCATCGGGGTATGGAGGGAGTCCGGTCGCCGGATTGCAGTAGGTGCAATCTGCTGGATGGTCTTTGGCGTCTCTATGCTGACCAACGGGCTCTGGCCCATGGGCCATCCGATGCATGGCTTCTACACCATCGGTATCGCAAATATCATTGCGCCGGCGATGTCGCACATCGAATTGAGCGCATGGTCTGCCAACCGAAGGGCTTATGCTGTGACCGCGTTGGTGAGCATCGCGAGCATCGTCTATCTCTGGTTGAACGTGGTGGGCGTGGACCCGGAGGGGTTCAGGGGGCTGACCCAGCGCCTGTTCTCGTCGATCAACTCGCTGTGGCCATTCCTGGTTGCGCTGTACCTGCTGCGCGGGGGTTCAAGCGTGCTGCAGACGCAGACCGTGCATTGATGGGGGCGCACGACAGGAGCAGGCGGGTTCAGCCAGGAACTTCTCGATTCTCAGGCCCAGCTCAAGGTGATCTTCTCGGGGCTCATGCCAGGGGTCTCACTGCTCAAGCCCTGGGCGTTTTCAACCATCTGTCTGTTCCTTGATGCTCGCACCATGGGTGGCAAGGGGGGAAATGGTCGTGCGCGCCTTCTGCTATAAGTAGCGCAACCGCGCCCAGAGGGCCTTTTAGAAGATTGTGGATTCATGGAGTTGTACTGGCGCTTGTTCACCGATTGCACATCGCAGCAGGCCGCCCTCAAGGTGGCGGCGCGAGCTTTTGAGCAAGCTGGTCTTGGCGTCAGCAATCTCCACGTCGAGCCATATCAGAAGGGCGGCTTCATGGTGAGTGCCTGCTCCAATCATGCTGCGCAATCGTGACCTGAATTTGTGGTTCTTGCCCTGGCTTCGGCTCAGGGCACCGGCCGCGGATGGCTCCTGAATGGCTCAATTGCAGAAGAGCTGGATGCTTGGTCCAATCATTCCTTGGCTTCCGGTGTTTCGTGTATCCATATCCAGGCGGAAAGGCGGGAGTGACGAATCGCTGGAGTAGATGGCTGGTTCCGGCATGGAGCTGCTCTAGAGACCACGGCCGCTAGCCGGTTATCATCTTGCAGTATCGCGGCAAGAGTCGAGCTTGAGAATCTTGCATCGCCTATCCAGCCGGCCTGACGGGGCTCACACTTTCGTGTCGGTGCTCCACGATATGGAAGGCTCTTGCGATTGATGCCCGCTCTTGGCTGAATGCAAACGTGCCGGCGCCAGACAACGCGACCCGGAATGCTAGAGGCCGCTCTCGATCCGAAGCGGACGTTCGTCCCCTTCAGCCCTACGCGACACCTGCCAGTCCAGTGATTCGTCCACCTGAGGTTCTTGATTCTCAATGATCGATTTGCCTTGTCCATCGTGTGGCTTCCTGACCCTGGAGGACGTCTACGGGTCCCACGCCATATGTCCGATCTGCAACTGGGAGGATGACGGAGTGCAACTTGCCAACCCCACATCCACCGGCGGAGCCAACGGCGAGTCTCTGGCGCAAGCGCAGCAGAATGCTCTTTCCAGTTTCCCCCTTGGCGTCGAGGTCGCAAGCGGCTTTCGCCGCGGATCTGGCTGGTGCCCTTTGTCCAGCACGGAGATCGGGCACTACGAAGCTCTAAGGGGCGGCAATCACTGGCACAGCAAGAGTGTCTCGTACGAGAAGGAGGCTTACTGGTCGATGCTGGGCGTTCTTTCGATCTGAAGCACTTCGCGGCTCAACTCATGACGTTCACCAATGTCCACCACTGGCCGAGAGCGGACATTGGCTCGCGCAGGGCATTTCCTGTGGATCACTGACCTGCCAGCGACCCGTAGCGAACTTGCCCGTGTGTCTTGAACGTGGATCTGGCAGGGCTCCTGATCCCACGCGTGGGGCCGGCCATGCGTCGGCTTGATGGCTGAACTCGGCCGCTCTAGGATCGCGCTGTACCAGGGGAAAGTACGCCACATGGTGCTTTGTGGGCAGGTCGGCCGTAATCTGACATCAACGATGCCTACGCACTGGATTCCAATGGCCGCATTCGATCATTCCCTGGTAACCCTCAGATTCTTCGGAGACGACCTCCTGCCCGAAGAAGTCAGTGCCTTGCTCGGGGCGACCCCGACCGCTTCGCATCACAAGGGCCAGGAACTCAGAGGCAACCCATCAGGCACCGTGCGTATCGCCAGGACTGGCAGCTGGCAACTTGATGCGGAGCGTCGTGAGCCTGAAGATCTGGACGCTCAGATCTTCGAGATCCTCGATCAACTCACCGGCGATCTCGCCGTATGGCAGGCTCTGGCACGCTTCCGACCTGACCTGTTCTGCGGTCTTTTCATGGGCAGCAGCAATGACGGTGTCTCGCTTTCGCCCCGCGTGCTGCTCGCTCTGGGAGAGCGCGGCATTGAGCTCGGGCTGGACATCTATGAAGCCGATGAAGAGGTGCGCAACGCCCAACGCCAAAAGGTCATCAATTGATGATCTCCCCACTCCCCGAAGCAACAAATGCCTTCAACTGCCGAACGAATTCCGCGTCGTAGAGCTCCCACTCCACAATCTCCCCCACCACCCGCAACGGCTGCGCACTCCGATACGACCGCGTCGGGTTCCCGGGAAACTTCTTGTTGGTCACATTCGGGTCGTCCTCAAACGGCCCGGTCGGCTCCACCACATACACGCGCGGTCGCCCCTCACCCCGGGCCATCTCCGCAGCCAGCCCGGCGCCCTTGGCAATGGTGGTGAAGTAGATGTGGTTCATCACCAGGCTGTCGCGGTAGTTGGAGCGGAAACCGGCACTCAGCAGCTCGCCCACCGCCAGATCAGCGCGGGTGCCGTGATAGAACGGCCCGGCGATCTGGTCGCAGGTGTCATGCGAAACGGGTGTCCATTCGGTGTCCTGCGCCATCGGCACTGCCCCTGCGTGTCCTGCCGGATCGACAGGCCGGCGAGTCTAGGGCGCCCGGTGGGCCTTGCTGCAAGGCCCCATCCGGGAAATAATCTGTAAACGGGAGGCGCGGTGCGCCTCCTTTTTTCATTCTGCGGTGCCGCGCCCTTCCAGCTCGCGCACGGCCGTTTCCAGCGCATCCAGCTTTTCGCGGGTCTTCAGCAGCACGGCGCGCTGCACTTCGAACTCCTCGCGGGTGACCAGGTCGAGCTTGGCCAGGCCGGCCTGCAGCGCGCTCTTGAAGGTGGCCTGCAGTTCCTCGCGCGATTCGCGCAGGCCCGGCGGCACCAGGTCGCTGAGGCGACGGGCGAGGTCATCGATTTGGTTCAGGTCGATCATGGGGTGCTCCGTGGGGGGGGGGCCCGTGCATCCGGCGCGGGCAGGCCGTTCGGGCACAAGGATACTGCTGGCACCCACTGCCCGGACAGGCGGCAGCGGCTTCGCACGGGCCGCGTTCAGGCGCTATCCTCCACGCCGGAAGACAGGAGATAGACGATGAAGATGGTCATGGCGGTGATCAAGCCGTTCAAGCTCGACGACGTGCGCGAAGCGCTGGCCGAGCGTGGGGTCACCGGGATCACGGTGACGGAAGTGAAGGGCTTTGGTCGCCAGAAGGGCCACACCGAGCTGTACCGTGGCGCGGAGTATGTGGTCGATTTCCTGCCGAAGGTGAAGCTGGAAGTGGCGGTAACCGATGACCAGGTGGAGGCGGTGGTTGAGGCCATCGTGAAGGCCGCCGGCACCGGCAAGATTGGGGACGGCAAGGTGTTCGTGTACGACCTGGGCAGCGTGGTGCGTATTCGTACCGGTGAGCTGGACGCGGACGCGTTGTAAGTGCATCGCCGGATGCGCGAACGCGACTGGTCCCGGGAACGCTACGGGGTAGAGTCGACTGTTAGTCGACTATCGCGCGCAGCGCGGGCATTTCGGTCACGGACGGGAAGAGCAGTCGACTAACAGTCGACTCTACCCCGTCAGGCATTCAATGCCACCAGGCTATTCGGCTCTGTCGCTTGGCCGGCGGGTTGCTTGAGTCGAGCAGACTCGACTCTACGGCGCGGTGCGTATCATGGTGTCGATCCAGTCGGCATAGCGCGAGATGCGCACGTTGTGCACCACCTGCCCGTAGTAGCCGGCTTCAAGCGCATGCTCCGGCACTGCGGTGATCCACGAGCCCAGGCCGATCAGCTCCCAGCCATGAGCGCCGTGGATCATCAACGGGCCGCCGCTGTCACCGCTGCCGAGCACGCCCTCCAGTGGCAGGCCGCCGTTGGGCCCGTCGAATCGATACCACAGATAGCGGCCATTGCCACCTGTCACTGCGTTTTCGGCGCGGCGCAGGATGCCGCGGTGCGATCCACCCGGCGCCAGCCCGGTCATGCCGGTGCCCGTGGCCCCCTTGCCGACCAGAGTAGCGATCTTTCCCGCTTCGGCCTGCCCGCGATAGAGGCGAACCGGCGCAACGTCGCTGACCGGTGCGGCCAGCTGAATCAGGGCGATGTCATCGGAGGCGGCGAGGAAGGCGTGGATGGGGCCTGGGTTGCCTGACGCCAGCGCCGCCTGGCCAAGCGCTTCGGGCATGCGCCGGTAACCGGGATGCACGAACACGCGCTCGACACGGTACGGGCGACCGTTGATCTGCACCTCGGTGTCCATGCCTTCCATGGGCGCGGCGTGTGCGGCGGTCACCACCCAGCGCGGCGCGATCAGGACGCCGTGGCCCTCACCGGGCAGGTCGACCAAGGCCGGGAACGCGGATGCCGGTACGCGGTAGGCGCTGTCATCCACATCGCTGCGGATGACAATGGCGTCGGCGGAGAAGGGCAGGGTAGCCCAGGCGAGAAGGAGCCAGCGGCGCATGGTTCGGTGCAGTCCTGTGCGTGGAAGGCGATGACCCTAGCCGGGATCGGGAGGCGCGAATACCCGTGTGCGACGAAGTGCCCTCCCGGTGTGATCAACCGGGCGGAATGAGGGGTGACGACCGCCACTCCGGCAGACCGAGCGCGCGGCGGGTGCGCGTCACGATGGCGCCGATCTCTGCCTCGAAGCCGCCATCAGGTTGCAGCAGCGGCGTGAGTTCGGCACAGCGTTGCTTCAGCACATCGACCCATGGCGCTGGGTGGGTCTCCGTAGCGGCCAGTGCCAAGTGCCTGCGACCCTCGTCGTAAGCGCCCGCCAGCCCGGCAGTGATGCCGGCATGGATGTGTTCGCGGATGCCCGGTTTGGGGTGATGACTCATCAATGTACGCACATGCCCCGGGGTGGGAAAGCGGTCACGCAGGGCCATTACCTCGGCCGCGGCCTGCTCGGCCAGTGTCTGTGCGGCCGAGGCAAACTCGGCGGTCTCGGTGAAGGGTTGGAATCCGGCAACGCGGCCGCCCACGTCGAAGGACAGGTAGTCCTTTTCTTCCCAGAGCCAGCAGGCGCCGACATTGAGATAGCTGCCCCTGTCCCATGCCGAAGGCTGGAACTCGACCACCCCGACCCACCAGCCCTGGTCGTCAAGCCAGGTGCGCGAACGGCCTTTCTGCACGCAGCCCAAGGGGCGCAGTATGGATCTTGCGGCTGCAGTCAGCAGGCGAGTGTGTTCAGGTGTCGGCATCCCCAGCGTCCTTGCGAGTGGCGTGCCGACGAGTATCGCAGAGCATATCGGGCGTGTGGCCCGGGGCAAATGCAGGGGCAAACCGCAGTCGCGCAAGCAATGCAGGGCGAACAGCGCTTACCGGCGCTTCGCCCACTTGTAGAACCGCTTCCAGCCCTGCCGCACCGCGGCCACCCAGCCCGGATCGGCCACCAGTGCGGCCTGCGCGGCACTCGGGGCCTGGCCGGTCACGCGCTGGCGGATCTTCAGCAGGTTCTTCATGTCGCTGCGGCGCATCTGCCGGCTCAGTGGATTGCGGCGCAGCCAGCGCGGGGCGCGCCAGGCGGAGGTGAAGTCCAGCAGCACCGGCACGCCGCCGCTGACCACCACGTTGGTGCCATGCAGGTCGTTGTGGGTGATGCCGGCGGCATGCAAACGGCTGAGCGCGTGCTGCAGCTGCTCGAACACTTCATTGCCCACGGCCTGCGCGGTGCTCAGGGTCTGGCCGGGAATGAACTCCATGCCCAGTGCCAGGCCACCCAAGGTGCCAAGCAGCGCGGGGGCATGCTTCCAGCCGCCCAGGCGCTGCAGCATGCGGGCTTCCCGGCGCACCATCAGTCGCGCGATCAGCGAAACGGGAGTGCCGCGGTAGCGGGAGTAGTCCTTGATGACCGCCTCGCGCCCGTCCAGGCAGGTGCGGTAGACGTCGGGGGCCAGGAAACGTTCGCCGCGCTTGAGCAGCAGCGGGGAGGCGGCGTCATCGCCGCAGGAGGAGGGGGGCAGGGCAGGAAGATGCATGTCGGGGTCTCGGACGACCCGGTGGGTGGCGCAATGCGTCAAGCGAACCGGTGTTACAGGGAGTTACTAAGTTTTCGTTAATTTTAGTACTCGCCAGTTCGCTATTCCACGATTTGTCGGAGAAATGTCGGGGTCGTGGCTGGAACAGTTCGTCACGCAGAATCGGACAATTATGTCTCACTTATTCCAGTTGGCCTTCAGCATCAACAGCTTGCGCGCTCCGCCCTGTGCCTCGTTCACAACCGGCTGAACGCGGCGCACGCGCAACTTGACCCCGGCGCACGGCCTGCCGACCATAAGCTGTTAACCCGCGACATTGGCGGCCGCCCCCCTCCGGCACGTCCCCGTCCCCTGCCGCGTTCCCCACCGGTGCTGGCCGCCTGGCCGTGCATCGCCCCGTTTCCCGTTCCGGCCCCGGCTGGAGGAAAGTGCTTTGATCATCAAAATCGTCATTGCAGCGCTGTTCGTAGCCTGCGTGCTGTACATCCACTTCCGTGGCAAGGTCCGCGCGCGCTGGTCGCGCCAGCTGCTGGACCACTCCAGTTTCATGGCCCCGATCAACGTGGTCATGTACATGTTCTCGAAGGTGCCGACCACGCCGTTCCTGGACCCGGGCAAGGAGTTCCCGCAGCTGGAGCCGCTGCGCCAGAACTGGCAGATGATCCGCGACGAGGCGCTGGCGCTGCGCGACGCGCAGAAGATCGCCGCCTCCAGCACGTTCAACGATGCCGGCTTCAATTCGTTCTTCCGCCGAGGCTGGAAGCGCTTCTACCTGAAGTGGTACGGCCCGTCGCACCCGTCGGCGAAGACGCTGTGCCCGAAGACCACGGCGCTGATCGAGTCGATCCCGGATGTGCGTGCGGCGATGTTCGCGCAGCTGCCGCCGGGTAGTGAGCTGCGCCCGCACCGCGACCCGTTCGCCGGCTCGCTGCGCCTGCATCTGGGCCTGAGCACACCCAACGACGATGCCTGCTACATCGAAGTGGACGGCATCAAGAAGAGCTGGCGCGACGGCGAGTGGATGATGTTCGACGAGACCTACATCCACCATGCACACAACGAGACCCAGCAGGATCGCGTGATCCTGTTCTGCGACATCGCCCGCCCGCTGCGCTTCGGCCTGCCGGGGCTGTTCAACCGCGCGGTGGCGGCCACGCTGCTGGCCGGTGGCGCCTCGCCGAACCTGCCGGGTGACCCGACCGGTGGCGTCAACAAGGCATTCGGCAGCGTCTACAAGGTGCGCCTGAAGGCCAAGGCGCTGCGCGAGCGCAGCGTGGTGGCCTACCAGCTGATCAAGTGGGGCCTGGTGGTGGCGGTCATCGCCGGTATCTGGGCGCTGTGACTGTAGAGCCGAGCCTATGCTCGGCTTGATTTATCGCAACCTGTCCGAACAGCAGCCGAGCATGGCTCGGCTCTACAGACAGCAAAAACCCGCGCTGTCGCCAGCGCGGGTTTCTGTTTGGATCAACCCTTCAATGCCGCCTGCACGAACGGCGGGGTCACCAGTACGCCGGTGTGCAGCGCGGCGGTGTAGTACAGGGTGTTGAAGGTCTTGGCGGCCGAGTCGGCCTGGCGGAAGTCGAAGCTGCTGTCGCCCTTGCGCGCCATGGTCACGCTCCACCAGCCGGTGGGGTAGCACGGCTGCGGGAACGGCAGGGTCTTGAACGAACCGAAGCCGGCCTTGCCCATCTCGGTGCGCATCTCGTTGATCAGCGCCAGCTGCATCAGCGGCGACTCGGACTGCTGCACCAGGATGCCGTCGTCCTTCAGGGCCTTGAAGCAGCTCTCGTAGAAGGCCTTGTTGAACAGGCCTTCGCCCGGGCCGACCGGGTCGGTCGAATCGACGATCACCACGTCCACGCTGCCGGCCGGGCAATTGGCCATGTAGGCCACGCCGTCATCGAACAGCAGCTCGGCGCGGGCGTCATCGTTGGAGTCGCACAGTTCCGGGAAGTGCTTGCGCGCCATCACGGTGACCTGCTCGTCGATATCGCACTGGGTCACGCTCTCCACGCCGGTGTGCTTGAGCACTTCGCGCAGGGTGCCGCAGTCGCCGCCACCGATGATCACCACGCGCTTGGGCGCGGCGTGGGTGAACAGCACCGGGTGGCTGATCATCTCGTGGTAGAAGAAGTTGTCCTTGCTGGTCAGCATGATGGCCCCGTCGATGGTCATCAGGTTGCCCCAGTCGGTGGTCTGGAAGATCTCGATCTTCTGGAACGGCGACTGCACCTCGTCCAGCTTGCCGGTGATGCGGTAGCCGATGGCCGAGCCGGTGCGCTCGAAGTGTTCGATGTACCAGTTGTTGCTGTCAGTCATGGGAAAACAGTCCTGTTCGGAGGGGTGGAGCCGGGCTGGCGGGCGGGGCCGCGTGGCACAGATGCCACATCCGGACGGATCGGCCCGTTCAGGTTGGAACCTGTCACGGGCGCGGGCGCGCATGATAACGAACCTGTGGGCACATAGGCGTTATCATGCCCCCCCTTTTATTGCCAACAAGGCCGACTGAAATGACCGATTGGTCCCTCGACCAAGCCCGCAAGACCTACTCGATCCCGCATTGGGCGGACGGTTACTTCGACGTGGATCAGGCCGGGCACATGGTGGTGAGACCGACCGGGGCGGACGGCCCGGTGGTGTCGCTGCCCAAGGTGGTCGATGCGGCGCGCGCGGCGGGCGCCAAGCTGCCGCTGCTGGTGCGCTTCCCGGACATCCTCGGCCAGCGCCTGGGCAAGCTGCAGGCGGCCTTCGCCCAGGCCCAGCAGGACTGGGAGTACAGCGGCGGCTACACGGCCGTGTACCCGATCAAGGTCAACCAGACCCGCGGCGTGGCCGGCACCCTGGCCAGCCACCACGGCGAGGGCTTCGGCCTGGAAGCGGGCAGCAAGCCCGAGCTGATGGCCGTGCTGGCGCTGTCGCGCCCGGGCGGGCTGATCGTCTGCAACGGCTACAAGGACCGCGAGTACATCCGCCTGGCCCTGATCGGCCGCAAGCTGGGCCTGCAGACCTTCATCGTCATCGAGAAGCCGTCCGAGCTGAAGCTGGTGCTGGAAGAGTCCAAGGCGCTGGACGTGAAGCCGGGCCTGGGCGTGCGCATGCGCCTGGCCTCGCTGGGCGCCGGCAAGTGGCAGAACAGCGGTGGCGACAAGGCCAAGTTCGGCCTGTCGCCGCGCCAGCTGCTGGACCTGTGGAAGTCGCTGCGTGACACCGAGTACGCCGACTGCCTGAACCTGCTGCACTTCCACATGGGCTCGCAGATCTCCAACGTGCGCGACATCGCCAACGGCATGCGCGAAGCCACCCGCTACTTCGTGGAGCTGTCGCGCCTGGGCGCGAAGATCACCCACGTCGATGTCGGCGGTGGCCTGGGCGTGGACTATGAAGGCACCCGTTCGCGCAGCTTCTGCTCGATCAACTACGGCCTGCATTCCTACGCCAGCAACATCGTGCAGCCGCTGGCCAATGCCTGCGAAGAGTTCGGCCTGACCCCGCCGCGCATCGTCACCGAGTGCGGCCGCGCGATGACCGCGCACCACGCGGTACTGATCGCCAACGTCTCGGAAGTGGAAGAAGCGCAGGAAGGCCGCGTGCCGGACCAGCACGACGACGAACCGGCGGCGATCCGACACCTGCGCGAAATCCACGACGAGCTGGACGTGCGCCCGGCGGTGGAACTGTTCCAGGAAGCGCAGCATTTCCATGCCGAAGGCCTGGCCAGCTACGCGCTGGGCCAGATCGACCTGCCGCAGCGCGCGCGCATCGACGATCTGTTCTACGCCATCGCCCACGGCGTGCGTGCGCGCCTGAGCTATGACGAGAAGAGCCACCGCCCGGTGCTGGACGAACTGAACGAGCGCCTGGTCGACAAGTACTTCGTCAACTTCAGCGTGTTCGAATCGATCCCGGACGTGTGGGCGATCGACCAGGTGTTCCCGATCGTGCCGATCGAGCGCCTGGACGAAACCCCGGACCGCCGCGGCATCATCGCCGACATGACCTGCGACTCGGACGGCATGGTGGAAACCTATGTCGAGAACGAGAGCCTGGACAGCTCGCTGCCGCTGCACAAGATGAAGCCGGGCGAGAGCTACCGCATCGGCTTCTTCATGGTCGGCGCCTATCAGGAAATCCTGGGCGACATCCATAACCTGTTCGGCGATACCGACGCGGTGGAAGTGCTGGCCGATGCCGATGGCTATGCCATCACCCAGCAGCGCCGCGGCGATACCACTGACGTGATGCTGGATTACGTGGGTTACCGCCTGGACGAACTGCGGGCGACCTATGCGCAGCGCGTGGCTGCAGCGCAGCTGTCGCCGGAACGCGCGCAGGAACTGTCGGACGCGCTGGAAGCCGGCCTGACCGGTTATACCTACCTCTCCGACGAGCCGTTGGTCTGAGGTAAACGGGAATGCCGGGCATAGGCCCGGCGCTACCGGCCCCGATGAGCGCGCGCGCGATCTTCCACCTGTTCCTGCATGCCGCCGTGCCAGCGTTGCTGGCATGGCTGTTCTGGCGCAAGCGCTTCGCCTCGGCGTGGTTGTTGATGCTGCTGGGCTGGATCATCGACCTGGACCACCTGCTGGCCGATCCGATCTATGCACCGAACCGCTGCAGCATCGGTTTCCATCCGCTGCACACCGCACCGGCAATTGCCGTGTATGCAGGCCTGTGCGTTCCGAAGAAAACGCGGTTGTTCGGCATCGGTCTGATCATCCACATCGCGCTGGACGCAATTGATTGCTGGTGGATGCATCACCGTTGATGCTTGATGCGTGTCGACCAAGGTCGACAGCTATCGGGTGCACGCTGGCCGGTCGGATTGGCGCTTGGTAGAGCCGGCCGCTGGCCGGCTTCCGCAGGCCGGCTTCCGCAGGGCGTTCCCGGTGACCACGTGGTTGCCGGCCAGCGGCCGGCACTACCCACCGTCAGGTTGGTCGTTTCACCCCACCGGCAGCCACAACGTCGCGCGCAGGCCCGGCTGTACATTCTCCAGCGCCACGCGTCCGCCATAACTGGCGGCGATATCTCCGACGATCGCCAGCCCCAATCCACTGCTGCCCACGCGCTCATCCAGCCGCACGCCACGCTGGGTGACCCGTTGCAGGGCGTCCGCGGCCAGGCCGGGGCCGTCGTCGCGGACCTCAATGCGCAACTGGCCGTCGTCGGCTTCCGCGCTGACCTGGACCTGCCGCTGTGCCCAGCGCCCGGCATTGTCCAGCAGGTTGCCCAGCATCTCTTCCAAGTCCGCACTGGCACCGGCGAACTGCAGCGCCGGATCGATACCGGCCGCCGTGAACGTGATGCCACGTTCGCCATGCACGCGTGCCATCAGCCGGCACATCGCCTGAGCGACGGCCGCCACGCCGGTGCGCTGGCGATGGTCGGCGGCCAGTCCTGCAGCCAGGTAACGGTCGACACTGGCCTGCATGCGTGCGCTCTGTTCGCGCACGGTGGCGCGCCAGTGCGTACCGTCGCCGTCGGCCTCGGTGGCCAATACGCTCAGTGGTGTCTTCAGCGCATGCGCCAGATCCTGTGCACTGGTGCGCGCGCGCGCGACCATGCGTTGCTGGTGGTCCAGCAGCGCGTTGAGTTCTTCGCCAAGCGGCGCAACCTCTGCCCCCAGTCCCTGCGTGTCGATGCGTTGCGCGTCGCCGCGCCGTACCTGTTCCAGCTGCGCACCGAGGCGATGCAGCGGGCGCAGGCCGAAGTGCACCTGGCTGGCCAGCACCGCCAGCCAGGCGGCGACCAGCACGCCCAGCGCGATGGCGGTGCGCTTGCGGAATGCAGCGACATCCGCATCCAGCGCGCTGCGATCGGTGGCGACCACGGCCACGAACGGTTCGCTGGCGCGCGGGAGGCGCACCTGCTGCACGCGTGCGCGCAGGGATTGCTGCAGCGGCCCGGGCAGGTTGCGGGTGGCCGGCCCGGCAACCGGCGCCGGCAGGGTTTCGTCCCACAGCGAGCGCGACTGCAGCAACACGCGGCCATCGGCACCGGCGATCTGCCAGTAGGCACCGGAAAACACGCGCTGGAAGCGTGCGTCATTGGGTTCCTGGCGCAGGCGCAGCTGTCCGTCCGCATCCACTTCGGCCTGCGCCAGCAGGGTCAGCATGTCCTGCTGCAGTTCGTGGTCGAGGCGGTCGCGCGCGCTGCGCTTGAACAGCTCGCCCAGCAGCGCGCTGGCCAGCAGCGAGACCAGCAGCAGGCCGACGCCGCCGGCCTGCAGCAGGCGCCGTCGCAGCGATGGTTGCCGGCTCACGGCGCGGCCAGCCGCCAGCCCTGGCCGCGCACGGTCTGGATCAGGTCGATGCCGAGCTTGCGTCGCACGCGTCCGAGCAGCACGTCCAGTGCATTGGAGTCCGGGTCGTGGCCACCGTCGAACACCTGCTCGCCCAGCCGGTCGCGGCCGATCACCTGTCCGCTGTGATGGATGAAGTAGCTGAGCAGGCGGAACTCCTGCGGGCTGAGGGGCAGCGCCTGGCCATCCAGCTCGAAGCGGCCGGCGTTGACGTCCAGCTGCAGCGGACCGCAGTGCAGGCGCGGGCTGGCGTGGCCATGGCTGCGACGGATCAGTGCGCGCAGCCGCAGCACCAGTTCGTCGGCCTGGAAAGGTTTTGTCAGGTAGTCGTCGGCGCCGGCGTCGAAGCCGGCCAGCTTGTCGTGCCAGCGCCCGCGCGCAGTGAGCACCAGCACCGGAAAGCTGCGGCCATTGCCGCGCCAGCGCTCGATCACGCTCAGGCCATCCAGCCCGGGCAGGCCGAGGTCAACGATGGCCGCCTGCAGGTCCTCGATCTGGCCGATCTCCTCGGCCTGGCGGCCATCGGCGACCACCGCCACCACATAGCCGGCCTGCTCCAGCAGGGGCACCAGGCGCTGTGCCAGTGCGGCATCGTCTTCGGCCAACAGGATGCGCATCAGTCGTCGAGCTCCGTCTTCAGCAGCTTTCCGCTGCGCGCATCATAGTCCAGCTCCACCACCACGCCGTCGCCGCGCAGGATCTCCACTTCGTAGACGCCGTCGTCCAGCTCCACTTCCAGCAGCTGGCCCGGGTAGCGCTTGAGTGCGTCGCGGACCACGCTTTCCAGCGGCACGTAGCGGCCCTGCTGCACGGCGCGGCGCGCGACCTGCTGCGCCGGGTCCTGGACGGGCGCGGCGGCGATCGGGGCGTTGGCCAGGGCCAGCAGCAGGGGCAGGGTGGAGAGCATGCGGGTGCAGAAAGAAGGAGGGGGGCAGGCGCGAGTGTGCCGGGGATGACTAACAGCCGGCTAACAGCCACGGCTAAGGCGTTGTTAGCCGTGGCATGCATCGTGGCGTTGCCGGGATGGTCCGGCCACGAATACGAACAGGAGAACCCCCATGTTGAAGTCGCTCACCCTCGCCACCGTTGCCCTGCTGGCCATTGCACCGGCCGCACAGGCCGCACCGCTGGGCATGGCCCAGGTCGAACAGACCCTGCGCAAGGCCGGCTACACCCAGATCCACGAGATCGAACGCGATGACGGCCTGTGGGAAGCCGACGTGAGCCGCGCCGATGGCCGCTTCAGCGAAGTCTACGTGGACCCGAAGACCGGCGAGATCTTCGATGAGCACAGCGGCCGCGCGCTGCTGACCACCGAGCAGGTGCTGGCACGGGCGCAGTCGCATGGCCTGCGCGAGATCCATTCGCTGGAACGCGATGGGGCGACCTGGTCGCTGGAAGCCCGCAATGCCCGCAACCAGAAGGTGGAGGTGCGCCTGAGCGGTTACGACGGCCGCATCCTGCACAGCGAGCGCGATGGCTGGCTGGATTGACGTTGGCCTCTGTAGAGCCGAGCCCATGCTCGGCTTTGCGGCAAACCGTAGCCGAGCATGGGCTCGGCTCTACAGAGGCTGCCCTACCAGCCGTACGGCGGCGGGTAGTCCCAATAGCCCGGGCCGCGGCCGTAATAGCCGCCATACGGACCGAAGAAGCCCGGTCCCTTGCCTTCGCTCACGTGGATGTTGACGTTGACCCCGTGGGTCTTGCCCTCATCGGTGGTGTAGTTCTTGCTCAGGTTCAGCGTGGCCGCGTTGTAGTGGCTGTTGCCGCCGTTCTTGGAATAGCCGATGCCAGTGGTGAAGCTGCCCGACACCTTGACCTTGTCGTCGGTGACGTCGGCGATCCTGGCGTCGTCGTGCACGCGCGGGCCGCTCTTGTCACCGTAATAGGTGCCGGGCGGGTCCTGCTGCAGGGCCGGGTCGTTGAGGTAGCGCAGCGGCGCCTGCGGCAGCGTCAGGTCCAGGCCGGCAGCCTGCGGCGCGGTAGCGCCAGCGGCGGACTGGGCCAGCACGGTTCCCGGCAGGGCCAGGCACAGCAGCAGGGTCAGGGGGCGGATCATGACGGCGCTCCAGCGGACAGGTGGCCGCGCAACACGCGGCGGTACAGGCCGACGCTAGCAGGGGTTGCTTGAATGATGCCTGTCGGCGCCCGCTTGCGGTAGAGCCAGGCCATGCCTGGCTGCACGCTACAACCGTTCGAACCCGAACAGCCCTTCCAGTGCATGCTTGCGCCGCTCGATCCGGGCCCGCAGCAGCTGGGCGCCGATCATTGAATAGGTGATGCCGTTGCCACCGTAGGCCATGGCGAAATGCACCCGCGGGCCCCACTGCGGGTGCGGGCCGAAGAAGGGCAGGCCGTCGGCGGTTTCGGCGAAGGTGCCGGCCCAGGAAAAGGCGGGCACCGGGTCCAGCCGCGGGAACCAGTGCAGGAGCTGATCCATCAGCTTTTCGGCCTTGCGCTGCACGCGCCGGTCGCGCCGCGCCGGGATATCGATGGCGTCGTCCAGCCCACCCACCAGCAGGCGGCGGTCGCCGGTGGCGCGCAGGTACAGGTACGGGCGTGCGCTCTCCCACACCATCGTGCGCTGCAGCCGGCCCAGCGTGTCCGCATCGATCGGGTCGGTGATGAAGGCGTAGCTGCTGCGGTTGCGCGCGACCCGCTGTTCAAGCCAGCGCTGGTTGGCGTAGCCCATCGCCAGGACCACGTGGCGGGCACGGACCGTGGCGCCGGCCTCGGTCATCGCGGTCACCCCCTGCGCGCCAGGCTTCAGCGTGTGCAGCACGGTGCGGTCGTGCACATGGCCGCCGCGGCGGCGCACGCGTTTGAGCAGGCCGTAGGTGAGGCAGTAGGGATCGACCCGCGCTGCCTGGCGGGTCAGCAGGGCGCCGCCGGCATCCACGTCGAAGCGTTCGCGCAGGGCTTCGCGGTCCAGCCAACGCGCGTCCAGTCCAATATCGCGGCGTGCAGCTCCTTCGGCCATCAGGCGCGGCACGTCGCGCCGCCGGCTGGCCAGGTACAGGCTGTCCATCTGGCGGAAGTCCACCTCCTTCAGCCCGCGTGCCACTTCAGCCAGTGCCGGGATCGCGTCGGCACAGGCAAGGTAGGCCAGGGCGGCGGCATCGTTGCCATAGCGCTCGGCCAGTTCCAGCAGATGGGTATCGATCTCGTACTGCAGCAGCGCGGTGCTGGCCGCCGTGCTGCCCCAGCCGATGTCGCGCTGCTCGATCACCGCCACCTCGTGGCCGTGGGTGGACAGTTCGTCGGCGATCAGCGCACCGGTGATGCCGCCACCGACCACCAGCACGTCGCAGCGCAGATCCTGCTCCAGCGGGGGAAAGGCCTGCAGCAGCCCGTTGCGCACTGCCCACCAGGGGTAGCCACTTTTCAGGTCCATGCGTGGTCGTGCTCAGGCGGTGGGGTGGCCGGTATGCGGGGTCTGGATCAGTTCGGACAGATCGAAGCCCTGCAGGCGGGCCGCGGCCAGATAATGGTCCTGCACGGTCGCGTCCAGGCGTGGCTCGCGCGCCAGCAGCCACAGGTACTTGCGGTCCGGGCTGCCGACCAGCGAGACGCTGTAGTCCGGGGCGACCTGGATCACCCAGTAGTCGCCCTTGGCGAACGGCAGCCAGCGCAGGCCCTTGGGCAGGAAACTGACCTCCAGGCGCGCGCTGTCGTTGTCGACGGCGCAGGCCTCGCCGGTGGCCTCTTCGATCTCGCCGTCCATGCGGCAGCGGTTGGTGACGCCGACGTTGCCGTTGTCGAGCAGGGTGTAGTGCGCCGACACATCGGTGCAGCCTTCCGGCTCGTGGCGCATCGGCAGGCGCGCGATCTCGTACCAGGTGCCCAGGTAGCGCGGCAGCTTGAGGTCGGCGACGGTCTTCAGCGGCGGGTGCTCGGTCATCGGTCATCGTGGCAGGGACGGGCCTCCACGATGCCCATGGGCTCGCCATGGGCGGGTGAAGCCGGGGCGACGGCCGTGTCCAGAACGATCCGTCGCCGCTGCGACGTGCCTGTTGTCACCGGCATGGCGGTATCCTGCCGCCAGCGCCGTGTTTTCCTGATCCAACCAAGGTGGAGGTGCCGATGTACCAGGTGATCCTGTTGAAGAGTGAATCCGCGTTCGCACGCGAACAGTGGCCGCAGGTCGACGACCTGGTCGACTACGAGGGCGTGGCCTACAGCCTGCGAGCCGGCCCGCGCCAGCCACTGTCGACCGACCACGAGTGGCACCCGGTGGCGGTGTATGCGCCCGATGAGATCACCGAGGAAGAGTTCCAGGACTGGTACGCGCTGCAGCAGCCGACTGTGGAAGAGCTGCGCCTGAAGTACTGATACTGCTGCACGTCCCCCATCCGCCGTTTACCGCCTGTGCCGTATAGTCGCGCGCAGGCGCGGTGGTCCGCGCGAACCGGTGTGGCTGCGTGTCTTCTTTCCTGCGATCGATCCGTGCACGGGGGCCCTGGTGGGTCCTGCTGCTGTGCACTGCCTTCCTGCTGTCCGCGCCGGTGCTGGCACAGGAGGAGGACCCCACGCCCAAGCAGCAGCTGGCGGACATCGATTCGCGGTTGAAGGATGTCGAGCGCAAGCGTGGCGATGCGGAAGCCACCGAGACGCTGGCGATGCTGTCCGAGAATGCCTCGCAGGCACGGCGTGACGCCGAGGCACTGGAAAAGGCACTGCAGCCCCAGCTGGATCGCATCAACGAGCAACTGGCGCAGCTGGGGACGCCTGCCGAGGGCACCACAGAGCCGCCAGAGCTGGCGGCGCAGCGACGGGCCATAACCAGGCAGCGCGACGGCGTGGCCGCGTCGGTGGCACAGGCCAAGGCCAGTGCCGTGCGTGCACAGCAGCTGGCGGCGGACATCGAGCAGCAGCGCACCGCACAACGTACGGAAGAACTGGGCCAGAAGGTCGCCTCGCCGCTGTCGCCCGCGTTGTGGAGCAAGGTGGCCGAGCGCCTGCCGATCGATATCGCGCGCGTTGCGCCGTTGGCCGAGCAGGGGCGTGACGCGCTGGTCGCCGGCATCCGCGCCCATGGCTGGGGCACGCCGTTGCTGGGCCTGCTGGCCGCGCTGGTGATGATGTTCCCGCTGCGGTTGTGGCTGCGCAGGCTGGGGCGGCAGTTCGCCGCGTCCGAGCGCGCGCCTGATGGACGACTGCGCCGGTCTGGCCTGGCGATGTGGCTGCTGCTGGTGGGCACGCTGCTGCCCGGTTATGCGGTAGTGGTGCTGATGGCGGCGCTGGATGCGATCGATGCCATCGCGCCGCGCCTGCAGGTCGTGGCCGACGGCCTGGAGACCGCCACCTTCCGTGCGGCCTTCATTGCCGCGCTCAGCGCCTGCCTGCTGGTGCCCAAGCGCCCATCATGGCGGCTGTTGAACCTGGACGACACCGCCGCGCTGAAGCTTCGCAAATACGCCTGGGGCGCTGCGGCACTGGCCTGGCTGAGCACGGTGCTGGTGGCCCTCGACCAGGCTACGCGCACCAGCGATGTCACCACGGTGGCGTTGGACGGCCTGATTGCCCTGACCTACCTCGGCCTGATCATGGCCATGCTGGTGACCCTGGCGCGCCTGCATCGGCGGCAGACCGCCGAGGCCGAGGCCAAGCTGGAAGCACAGGCCGATGGCGTGGGGGCAACCACGCCCGTGCGCCGCAGCAGCTGGCTGGTACTGGCCCGGGTAGCGGGCAACATCGCGGTGGTGGCGGCCATCGTCGCCACGTTGCTGGGCTACCTGAATTTCGCCAAGTTCGTGAACCAGCAGCTGATCGGCGGCAGCATCGTAGTGCTGGCCGCAACCTTGCTGTTCAAGTTCGTCGATGACCTGAGCACCTGGATGCTCAACGCCGACAGCAAGGTCGGCCAGACCATCCTGCTCAGCACCGGCCTGAGCGTATCCCGGCTGGAACAGGCGGGCGTGCTGCTGTCGGCGGCGTTGCGCACCATCGTCGTACTGATCGCGCTGCTGGCGCTGGTGGCACCGTTCGGCAACATCGGCGCGGTGGTGGAGCGCTTCTCCTCGCTGTTCACCTCTGGATTCGACATTGGCGGAACCAAGCTGGAGCCGGTGCGCATCGTGCTGGCGGTGCTGGTGCTGCTGGCTGGCCTGGCCGTTACCCAGCTGGTACAGCGCTGGCTGACCGACACCTACCTGCCCAAGACCGAGCTGGACCTGGGCGCGCGTAATTCGGTGAGTACCGTTGCCCGCTATGTGGGCATCATCATCGCGGTGATCTGGGCGCTGAGCGCGATGGGGCTGCAGCTGAGCAAGCTGGCCCTGCTGGTCAGCGCGCTGTCGGTGGGTATCGGTTTCGGCCTGCAGGTGATCACCCAGAACTTCGTCTCCGGCCTGATCCTGCTGGCCGAGCGGCCGGTGAAGATCGGTGACTGGGTGAAGCTGGGTGACCAGGAGGGCGACATCCGCCGCATCAGCCTGCGTTCGACCGAGATCCAGGTGGGCGACAAGTCGACGTTGATCGTGCCCAACTCCGAGCTGGTCACCAAGACCGTGCGCAACATGACGATGGGCAACAACCAGGGCCGCATCCAGATCCAGTTCGCGGTGCCGCCCAGCACGGATGTCGGCAATCTGCGGCAGGCGCTGCTGGATGCGTACACCGCGCACACGAATGTGCTGAAACAGCCGGCACCGACGGTCTACATCGACAGCATTGCCGGTGGCCAGATCACCATCAACAGCTTCGCTTACGTGGCCAGCCCGCGGCAGGTGTACGCCACCCGCAGCGACCTGTACTTCAGCCTGCTGCAGATCCTGGCCGAGCGGAACATTCCGCTGTCGACCCCGACCGACATCCACATCATCCGCGATCCGCAGGAGTAGGGGGTGTTCTGCAGGGCTGCGCCCTGCACCCGCTACGAGCAGAAGCAACAGCAACAGCGTGCATTCCGTGGGATGGCGGGGCGGTGCCGGAGTGCGGGGACGCCGTAAATCCGTCCATGGAGGCTTGGCAGCCGCATCCATGCGGCTGACACCCCGCACTCCGACACCGCCCCACCTCTGACAGATTCCTGAGGCTGTCGGTAGGTGTCGACCTTGGTCGACATTTCTGTCAGATATCGAAATCAATCTGGGATCAGATCCGTTTTTCTCCGGAAAGCGGATCTGATCCCATCGGCATGTCCAACAGACCGCAGCAAACTGTCGAAGGCGGTGTGGGTCCGGTTGCGGGGGCGTGAGCCGCATGGATGCGGCGACCGAGCTTACATGGACGTACTTGCAGCGTCCCCCGCAACCGGACCCACACCGCCAAACCACGGAATGCACGCTGTTGCTGTTGCCGTTGCTCCGGTTTGGAGCGGGTGCAGGGCGCAGCCCTGCAAATAGCCCTACCCCCGCGGTCGGCTGCGCGAGGGCACCAGGGCGAACGTATCCACCGCCAGCTTCTCGGCGTGGTTCAACCACGCGCGGATCTCCAGATCGTCCACTTCGTGATCCAGCCCGAACGACACGTTGATCTTGCCGTTGGCATCGGGCTGCACCCACTGCTGGGCCAGCACCACCTTGCGCTGCGAGGACACCGCTTCGATCCAGAAGCCGCGGTCCGGGCGCGTGCTCGCCACCAGTTGCAGCATGTACTGGCCGGCACGCGTACGGCGTCCCTTCTGGGTGATCATGTGTGCCTGGCGCACGCTCGGGCGCGGGCCCTGGAGCGTATCCAGCGGTGCATCCACCGCGATGCCACCGCGCAGGTCGTTGTCGCGGTACAGCTTGATGCCATTGTCGCGGTTGACGAGCAGGGCGCACCAGTCGCCGTCGGCCGAGCCGTCCTCGAACGCGGTGCAACGGTCGACGTAGGCCAGGGTGTTGTCCGGGTTGGCATCATCGAACTGGCGCGAGGTGTTTTCCAGATACACGGACTTCAGGCCCCAGTCCTTGTCGTACTCCAGCAGCACCGGCGGTTGCACGTGCTGCAGGCCAACGACCACCTGATCATCGCCATCGATCTTCAGTTCGCGGGTCGGCTGGCCCAGCCACAGCGAACGGGCGAAGGCCAGGTACGGCGGGTAGTCGCGGCCGTCATCGCGGCGCGCGGCCACGCTGGCACTGGGCGCGCGCTGCGGGTCAATCAGCGCGCGGCCAAAGCCCATCGTCTTCAGGTTCGGGTCCAGCAGGCTGAGCAGGGTCGCCCCGGAATCCAGGGTGGTGCCAGCGTCGGCACTGAGCTGCTGCGGGGCAATGCCGTCGCCAAGGAACAGCAGCAGGTTCTCGCGCTTCTGCTTGGCCAGCACGTGGCTGAGATCGTTGGGCATCGCCAGGTGGTCGGAGGCGATCACGATCAGCGTGTCCTTCCCATACGGGCTGGCCTGGATTCGCTCGACCAGCTGTGAGATCAGGCGGTCGGTGCACTTGAGTGCATTGAGCAGGCCGATGTTGCCGTACCCGCTCCGGTAGCGCTCGCCCTTGCATGACACCGGCAGGTGGCCCGCCGGGTGGTGGGTGTCCATGGTCAGCGTGGTCAGCATGAACGGTGAACCGGCGCGCGAGAGCTGCTCGAAGCGCTGGTAGGCGGTGTCCAGCAGCACGTCGTCGTGCACGCCCCAGGCCGAGTAGTGGATGCGCCCGATCTTCTTCTGCTGCTTGAACCAGGCCAGGTCATGCACTTCGTCAAAGCCATGGCTGGCCAGGAACTGGCCCTTGCCGGCGAACTGGCCGTTGGCGCCGCCCAGGTAATGGTTGGTGTAGCCCTGCTGCTTCAGGTAGTCGCCCAGGCACACCGCCTTGGGCAGGAAACTGCCCATGCGGTCCATGCTGTTCTCGTCGCCCTGCGAGGTGGTCAGCGGCACGCCACACATTGACGACACCAGGCCGGCGATGGTCCAGCCGCTGCCTTCGGCCGAGGCCAGGCCACGCACGTCCAGCGACTCGGACGCCAGGCGGTTGAGGTTGGGCATCAGGCCGGGAAACACGGCCTCGTCCAGATAGGTGCGTTCCAGGCTCTCGCCGTAGATCCATACGATGTTGCGCGGGCGCTGCAACGGCTGCGTCGGCACCTGGTACTCGGGGGCGATGCGGGCGAAATCGACCGGGCGCAGCTGCTGATAAAGGCGTTGGCCGTCACGGGCCAGCGGGCTGATCAGGATCGTGGCCACCCACACGGTCGCGAAACCGGCGAACAGCGCACCACCGTGGCCGGGCCGGCGCCAGCGCTTCACCCGCGTGGCAAACAGCGGCAGCAGCGAGACCAGCGCCAGCACGATGAAGCCGGCGATGTAGCCCTTGAAGTCGGAGACACCAGCGCCTTCCATGTCGGCGCCGAGGTGATAAAGCGTGGCGGCGTTGAGCCCATCCCCGGACAGCTTGTCGATCAGCCACCACGCGCTGAGCATCAGCAGTAGCAGCGAGAATGCACCGGCCTTCCACCACACCCACTTGTCGGACGCGAGGAACAGCCAGCACAGCAGCAACAACGACAACAGCAGTATCCAGAGCATAGGCAGCTTCGGCAGTGACGGGGTGGTGGTGATGGACGTCGTACCGACGCGTGTCCATCCGACCGGCGCTGCTGAAAGCACATCCACATGACAGGCCGATGACCCGATAGTGCATGCACGAAGCTGACTGAAATGTTTGTTGAAAGCACGCGCGCGCAATCACGCTGCGAAGGTAAAACGAGCGTGAAAGGCTTCGTTGGATTGCATTAAAAACTGCATGAATACGGGTGTTTTCGTCGACGCGCTAGCGGTGCCCGCGCTCTTCGCGTGCCCGCGCGCGACGATCGAACAGCAATGCACTGGTAACGATGCCCAGCCCCAGCACCACGCCGATCAACAGCAGTATCAGTGCGATAAGGGGATAGCCGAACAGGTGCCAGCCGGTGTCGATCTTCATCATCATTGCCGCAGCCATGATCAACGCGGCGCTGATGATGCCGGCCGCCACGCGGTTGGCGATCTTCTGCAGGTTCTCCATCAACCGCGATTCTTCCAGCCCGGTCACCTTCATCTGCAGGCGGTTCTCGGCCAGCAGCGCCATGATGTCCGACAGCTTGCGCGGCCCGTCGCGCAGCAGCTGCTGCAGCTCCATCGCCTCGCTGGCGATGTTGGCCGCCGACAGGGATTTCTTCAGGCGCGCGCGCATCACGTGCTGCAGCTGGCGCTCGACGATGCGGCGCGTGTCCAGCTCCGGCGCCAGCAGCCGGCACACGGTTTCCAGGTTGAGCAGGGCCTTGCCCAGCAGGCTCAGTTCCGGCGGCGTGCGCAGCCCGCAGGCAGTGGCGATGCGCACCATGTCCAGCACCACGCGGCCTTCGGAGAAGCTGCCACTGGCGGCGTAGCGCGCGATCAGCTGGCCGGTCTCGCGCAGGTAGCGCTCTTCGTCGAAGGCCTCCAGCCGCGTGCTGATGCTGATCAGATCGTCGGCCACTTCTTCGCCGCGGCCATCGACGGCGGCGAACAGGATCTTCAGCAGCCGCTCGCGCAGGCGCGGCGGCATGTGCGCGACCATGCCCAGGTCGAAGATCGCCAGCCGGCCATCGGGCATCACCCGCAGGTTGCCCGGGTGCGGGTCGGCATGGATCTCGCCGTGCACGAAGATCTGGTCCAGGTAGCCGCGGATCAGCGCCGCTGCCAGCGGATCCATGTCCTGCTCGGTGCGGCGCACGCCAGAGATCGCATCCACGCGCACGCCGGTGGCGAGCTCCATGGTCAGCACGCGCTGGCTGCTGTAGTCCCAGATCGGCTGCGGTACCCACAGGCGGCGGAAGGGCCGCAGATGCCGTCCGAAGCGGGCCAGGTTCTCGGCCTCGGCGTGGTAGTCCAGCTCCTGCATCAGGGTCTTGGCGAACTCGTTGAGCCAGTCGCGCAGGCGCACGCGGCGGCCCACCTGGGTCAGATGATCGGCGGCCAGCGCAAAGCTGCGCAGCGCTTCCAGGTCCGAGCGCAGCTGCGCGGCCACTTCGGGCTTCTGCACTTTCACTGCCACCTGGCGGCCATCGTGCAGCACCGCACGATGTACCTGCGCGATCGACGCACAACCCAACGGCTCGGGATCGAACGAGGCAAACAGCTTGTTCACCCCCACCCCCAGCTCCTGCTCGATGATGGCGTGGATGCGCTCTACCGGGATCGGCGCCACCTTCTCCTGCATGCGCTCCAGGGCGGTGGCGAACTCCACCGGCACCATGTCCGGGCGGGTGGACAGCATCTGGCCCAGCTTGACGAAGGTCGGCCCCAGGGCCTCCAGGTCACTGACGAACTGTTCCGGGTTGCCATCGGCGGGCACGTCGGCCTGGTTGCTGGCGGCGTCCAGGTTCATGCCGGAGAACACGCCCGAATGGCGGTAGCGCAGCAGCAGGCGCAGGATCTGGCTGCGCCGGTTCATGCCTTTGACCAGCGGAGGATTGCCATTGGCGGTGGGCGGATTGCTCAAGCGGAACTCCCATGCGGCAAGGACGGTAGTGCCGGCCGCTGGCCGGCAATGTCCGGATTCGGCAGTGTCGCCGGGGGAAGGTGGGCATGCGGTGAACCCCGCAGCTATCGCAGAGGCCGGCGGATCGGTCAGAATCCGCTCATTCCCATTCTTGGACGCCCCATGGCCGGTGCCAGCCTGTTTGCCCTGCTCGACGATATCGCCTCCCTGCTAGACGATGTCTCAGTGCTGACCAAAGTCGCCGCGAAGAAGACCGCCGGTGTGCTGGGCGACGATCTGGCGCTGAACGCGCAGCAGGTGACCGGGGTCAACGCCAACCGCGAACTGCCGGTGGTCTGGGCGGTGGCCAAGGGCTCGCTGGTCAACAAGGTCATCCTGGTGCCGGCGGCGCTGGCGATCAGTGCGCTGGAAGCCTGGCTGCACAGCCGCGGCTGGAACGTGCCGCTGATCGTGCCGCTGATGATGATCGGCGGTGCCTTCCTGTGCTTCGAAGGCGTGGAGAAGCTGGCGCACCGCTTCCTGCATTCCTCCGACGACGATGCCGAGCGCCAGGCCGAACGCCGCAAGGCGCTGGCTGACGCGCAGGTGGACATGGTCGCGTGGGAGAAGGACAAGGTGAAGGGCGCGATCCGCACCGACTTCATCCTTTCGGCCGAGATCATCGTGCTCACCCTGGGCGTGGTCGCCACTGCGTCGTTCACCAACCAGATCCTCACGCTGAGCGTGGTCGCACTGGCGATGACCGTGTTCGTCTATGGGCTGGTGGCGGGCATCGTCAAGCTCGATGACGTTGGGCTGTACCTGTCGCGCAAGGGCGGTGCCATTGCCGCCTTCGGTCGCGGGCTGGTGGCGTCGGCGCCGTGGCTGATGAAGTTCCTGTCGGTGGCCGGCACCATCGCCATGTTCCTGGTCGGTGGCGGCATCCTGGTGCACAACGTGCCGGCCCTGCACCACGCGGTGCAGGCGCTGGGCGGCGAAGGGCAGTGGGGCTGGCTGGTGAGCGCGGTGGGCAACATGGTGGTCGGCATCATCGCCGGCGCCATCGTGCTGGCAGCGGTGACCGGGTTCCAGAAGCTGCGCGGGAAGTGATCTGTAGAGCCGAGCCCACGCTCGGCTGCTCTACGGCGCTGCGCGCCGCCGCCCGAGCATGGGCTCGGGCGCTACAGCGTCTGCACGCTGGATCATCAGCCCGCCTGCACCCGGTTCTTGCCCTGCCGCTTGGCCGCATACAGCGCGTCATCGGCGCGCCGCAGCAGGGTTTCGGTATCGTCACCGGGTTGCCACTGCGCCAGCCCGGCGCTGAAATGCACCGGCACGCGCTGCTCCTGCACGGTCAGCACGCGATGGGCCAGCGAGCGCTGCAGGCGCTGCACGGTGGCCATGCTGTCGGCGCCCTGGGTTTCCGGCAGCACCAGCACGAACTCGTCGCCGCCCAGCCGTGCGATGCCGTCGGTGGCGCGCAGCAGCAGCTTGCACACGGCCACCAGGTGCTGCAGCAACGCATCGCCACCGGCATGCCCATGCGCGTCATTGGTCTGGTGGAAATCATCCAGGTCGATCACCGCTACGCCCAGCGGTGAGTTGTTGCGCGCGGCTCGGGCCAGCTCGCGCTCCAGCAGTTCGTCCAGGCCACGGCGGTTCAGCGCCTGGGTCAGCGGATCGATGCGTGCCAGGTCACCGGCGGCGCGCAGTTCCTGCTCCAGCTCGGCAATGCGCTGCTCTGCGCGCTCCACTTCCTGCCGCGCATTGGCCAGGTGATCGCGGGCCTGTGCGGCCTGCTGCTGCACTTTGCCGGTATCGCGCATCACCTCCTGCAGCAGCTGGTTGAGGTCGGCGATGCTGCGCGCCTCGCGCAGCTGCAACGCGTAGCTGCCGATGCGGTCGTGGTATTCGCCGGTGCTGGTGGCCATGCCGTCCATGCGCTCGATGAACTCGCCCATCAACCCGCGCATCGCCGCCTTCGAATCATCGATGCCCTGGCGCAGCAGGCCCTGCTTGTAGATCACTTCGCGCAACTCGGCGCGGGTGCGCTCGACTGCCTCGGCTTCCAACGGACCGTCCAGCAACTGGCGAACCGCCGCGATCTGGCCCTGCAGCCAGCTGCGGTCATCCAGCAGCTCGCTGACGTTCTCCAGCAGCAGCGCGAACAGCTCCAGCAGCAGCGCCTGCTGCTCCTGCCAGCTTTCGGCACGCACGCCGACCTGGTGGCCAAGTTCGCGCACGCCCTGTTCGATGGGTTCCAGGGCTGTGCCCGGCTGCCATTGGCGCAGGCGCAGGGCCAGCGCCTGCGCCTGCTCGCGCAGGTCCGGGTCATGCTGCAGCAGGGCCACCACCGCACCGCCCAGCAGCAGCCGCAGCTGCTCGGACAGGCGCAGGCTTTCCGGCTGCCCGTCCGGCGAATGCTGCTCGATGGTGCGGATGTACTTGTCGATCAGCTGCCGCATCGCGCGGCCGTAACGTGGCCAATCGGCGCTGGCCTGTGCGGACTGCAGGCGGTCGCCCATGTCGCCCAGTTCGCCGGGCAGGGTGGCCATGCCGTTGGCGAACGCCGCCAGCAGCGGTTCCGGCGCATCGGCGCCCGCGAACAGCTGCTGCAGCGCCACGCCACCGCCGCCCTGCAGCACCACGCGGTCACCCCGGCCATCGTCCACCACCGCGCGCACGCGTGCCGGCGGCCCAAGGGCGGTACCGGGGGCAGGGCGGTGGTCGGGCTGGTCCGTCATGGAGCGAATCCTGGGGCTGGCAGGGACTGGTTCCAGCATATCGGCGCGGCTGCCGATGGCTTGAACGGCTACGATGGGCGACAGGATGCCGCAGTGGAGGTGGTGATGCGCGTGATGTTGCTGGGGGCGACCGGCCTGGTCGGCGGGCTGACCCTTCCCAGGCTGCTGGACGACCCGCGCTGCAGCGCCGTGGTGGCGCCCACCCGCCGCCCGTTGGGCGTAACCCACGGGAAGCTGGAGAACCCGGTGCTGGCCTTCGACGCGTTGCCCACTTCGCCCGAATGGGCGCGCGTTGACGCGGTCATCTGCGCGCTGGGCAGCACCATTGCCCAGGCCGGCAGCCGCGAGGCTTTCCACCGCATCGATCATGACTACCCGCTGGCGTTCGCCCGCCTGGCGCAGGCACGGGGGGCGCAGACCTATGTGCTGAATTCCGCAGCCGGTGCCAACCCGCAGTCGTCGATCTTCTACAGCCGGGTGAAGGGCGAGCTGGAGCGTGACCTGCGTGCGCAGGGCTTCAACTCGTTGACCCTGGTCCGCCCAGGGCTGATCGGGGGTGAGCGCAACGAGGTGCGTCGCGGCGAGCGTTTCGCATTGACGGTACTCGGCGCACTGGGGCCAGTACTGCCACGGGCGTGGCGGATCAATCCGGCCAGCGAAATTGCCAAGGCACTGGTCGAGGCCGCACTCGCCCCGCAACCGGGTGAACACGTGGTGGCATCGAGCGCGCTGGCCGGCTGATGTCGCGTGCGCTGCGTCTGACCCAGCTTCAACAGCTGCTGCGCCGCCATCGGCGGCCGGTGGCCGGGCAGGTGCTGGCCGAAGCGCTGGGCATCAGCCTGCGCACGCTGTACCGCGATATCGAGACCCTGCGCGAGCAAGGCGCCGACCTGCGTGGTGAGGCCGGCGTCGGCTACCAGCTGGCGCCGAGCGATACCCTGCCGCCGATGACCCTGCCGCCGGCCGAGATCGATGCGCTGGTGCTGGGCCTGCGCTGGGTTGCGGCCCGTACCGAACCCGCGTTGGCCGAAGCCGCACGCGATGCCCTGGCGCGTATCGCGCATGTGTTGCCCGCAGCGCGGCGCGAGGCCTTGCGTGACAGTGGCCTGCGGGTGGGCCCTTCGCGTGCGGCGGCCAAGGTTCCCCCAGCTCGTCTGCAGGCCGTGCGAGAGGCTGTCGGTTCACAGCAGCGCCTGAAGTTCGGCTACGAGGACGCGCACGGCCAGCGCAGCGAGCGCATCGTCTGGCCGTTCGCGCTGGGCTACTTCGATGAGGTGCCGATGCTGGCGGCGTGGTGCGAGCGCCGCGAGGATTTCCGCCATTTCCGTCTGGACCGCATCCGCCAGGCGCGTGTGCTGGAGGATCACTACCTCGTGCCACGCGCCACCCTGCTGCGACGCTGGCAGAAGGCGCAGGGCATCGCGCCGGACTGGCTGGATCGCTCATAACCACAGCAACAGCCGGGACCCGGGGCGTGTAGAGTCGACTGTTAGTCGACTATCGCGCGCAGCGCGGAGTTTTAGGCAGGTTGAGGGAAGAGCAGTCGACTAACAGTCGACTCTACCGACAGTCGAATATGCTGACAGAATCTGTCAGCAGGCCAGTACCACCATGAGCGCTCCCAACAACGGAGCTTCCCCATGTTCACGCCCAGCACTCTGCTGCAGTACGTGCGCGACGTCGCCACCAGCGCCTCTTTCTACAGTGGCATCCTCGGCAAGCCGCCGGTCGAGCAGTCGCCCGGCTTTGCCCTGTTCCTGCTCGGCGATGGCGCCGCACTCGGCCTGTGGCAACGCGACGACGTGCAGCCTCCGGTGTCCGCGCAGGCCGGCGCCGCTGAACTGGCGATGGTGGTCGCCAACCCCGACGCCGTGCAGCAGATGCACGATGCGTGGCGCGCGCTCGGCGTGCAGATCCTGCAGGCGCCGGTGACGCTGGAGTTCGGCCATACCTTTGTCGGGGCAGATCCTGATGGCCACCGCCTGCGTGTGTACAGCCGCGCCGAGGGGTTGGTGGCGCGGAGTTGATTCAGGGAGGGAGCCGGTACGTGCCGGCTCCTGGAACTACCCTTGCTTCTGCGCTGCTTCGATGACGATTGAAAATGTCTCGTCGTCTTCCGAATTCCATGCAATGGCCAGCTGGGCCAGTTCTCCGACCACATCGCGCTCGGGGTTGCACCGCCTGAGCTTCTTGATGAACTGCCGGACCTGACGTGGCGTCAATTCACAACCTGGATAATTGAAGAGATTGAGCGCGGCATCTGAAGAGGCGTCCAAGAGGTCGGGCGCGAGGATGGAATAGGCTTTGACGTAGCGGGAGAACGGAATATCCGACAGGAAGTTCTCCGCTGCGCACATCACTGACGCATCATGTGGCGGGTTCCGAAGAAATTCCTTCATGACCGCCAAAACGACTTCTACTGACGCTGGTTTCGTCAGAGGCGTGTAGAAGTGGTCGGCGTATGCACAGCATCCTTCGTGGGTGACCGCAGCATCCGATAGCGTTGCCAGTGTTGAGATCCAGACGTCAGCGTCCAGCGGCGTAGCCGGTTCGGCGTCTCCTTGTTGATCGGTCATGGGGAGGACCGCCCGGACGAGGGGCTCGCCGTTGCGCCATGACCGCAGACGGGAGTCGATAATTGCGTACACCTCCTCCTGTTTGTCCCACATGGCGTCCGGCGAAGGCATGGCGTCTTGGGGGAACAACGAGAAGAAGTCCGAAAAGTAGGGAGCGGCCATGCAGAAGTAGCGAACGGTGAACTCCAGCAATTCCGGGTCGAACGCAGTACCGGGGATTTCGTCCTGGAAGGCAGCTTCGATGCATGCCAGGGTATCTGTCGGCGAGGGGGCGGCTGCCACCGTAGAGCCGACCGATGCGTCAAGGAAAGCGTGATTTCGGGCGAGCCAGCGCAGGAAGATGATCCCAAGGACCCAGTTCGTGTCTGACGGATCCTCGTCCTTCGTCAACCGTAGGAAGAATGGAGAGGCGCGGAAAAAATCATTGCCCGCCTTCATGAATTCTTCGAGTGTGGGTGGTGTCTCAATCACGGAAGTTCGACGTCTGCAGAGAGGCTCAAGGCTATCGAGCTGCTCTTGGGAATCCATGCAACTATTCTCAAAATGCTCCGTTGGGCTTTCAACCGACGGTCGGAGAGCCCAGTAGATCCCCGCCATGCGTGGATGGAGCGCGAAGGAGCGGGCACAAAAAAACGCCGGGCAATGCCCGGCGTTCTTTCCAAGTCAGGTGCCAACCAACGGTTGGCACCCACCGGTCAGGTAGTCGATCAGCTGGCCAGCGCCAGGTCGTCCATCATCGCGCGCAGGAAGCGGGCGGCTTCGCCGCCGGTCGCCGCGCGGTGGTCGAAGGTGACCGACAGCGGGATTACCTTGTGCGCTTCCACGCCGCCCATCACCGGGGTCATCTGGTGGCGGGCACGGCCGGCACCGACGATGGCCACGCACGGCGGCACCACGACCGGGGTCGCGTAGCGGCCGGCGAACATGCCGAAGTTGGACAGCGAGATGGTGTAGCCGCTTAGTTCCGAGGCGGCGATCGAGCGCGATTCCACCTGCTCGCGCAGGCGGTTGACGCCCTCTCGGATGCCACGCGCGTCGAGCATGTCGGCATTGCGCAGGGCCGGCACGAACAGGCCGTCGTCGGTGTCCACGGCGATGCCGATGTCTACCTGCGCGTGCAGGGTGCGGGTCAGTGCTTCACCGTCGAACCAGGCGTTCATGGCCGGCACCTTCTGCGCGGCAACGACAATCGCGCGCACCAGGCGGGCGGTGACGTCGTTGCCCGGCAGCCAGGCGTGGATGTCGGCGTCGTCGTTCAGCGTGGTCGGCACGACCTTGCTGTGCGCATCGGCCATGACGCGGGCCATGTTGCGGCGCACGCCCTTCAGCGGTTCCGGCTGGCCCTTGGCGACCACGCCCGGCGGCTGGGTGCGCATCGGCTTGCCGGCGGCGGACAGCGGGGTGCGGGCTTCGCTCTGCACCGGGGCAGACACCTGCGCCGGGGCCGGCGCGGCATACGCGGCGGCAACCGGTGCCGGAGCAGCGCCGAGCTTGGCGGTGCCGTTGGCGGCGGCCTGCTTGACGTCGGCCATGGTCACCGCTCCATCGGTGCCAGTAGCGGCCACGCGGCTCAGGTCCACGCCCAGCTTGCGCGCCATCGCACGCACGGCTGGCACGGCCTTGACGCCACCGACGGCCAGTGCCTGTTCGGCATGCACGGTGTTGGAGCTCTGCATGGCGCCGACCACGGTACCGGCGTCATCACGCTCGGCCGCGGCGGGCTTGGCTTCTTCCACGGCAACCGGTGCGGCGGCCGCCGGCAGCGGCGGCGGCGTCGGTGCAGCGGCAGGCGCTGCGTGACCATGGCTGTGGCCGGTGTCCTGGCCATCGGCACGCTGCGGCAGGTTCGGGTCCAGTTCGAAGCTGGCCAGCACCGAGCCGGTCGGGATGATGTCGCCGGCAGCGCCGGACAGCTTCAGCACCTTGCCTGAGAACGGCGAGGGCACTTCCACCACGGCCTTGGCGGTCTCCATCGAGACCAGCGGCTCGTCCAGCTTGATCACATCGCCTTCCTTGACGAACCACTCGACGATGGTCGCGTCCGGCAGGCCTTCGCCCAGGTCGGGCAGGTTGAAGTTCTTGGTCTGGCTCATTTGCAGTTCTCTTCCAGCAGTTCCAGTTCGCGGGCCGGCAGCCAACCCGTCGCGCCATTGGCGCGCTCGGACCACCACCACCCGCCGTGTTCGTGATGAAGCTTCACCATCTCGCCGCTTTCCACATCCAGCTCGCGGGCGTCGTAGTCGCACAGGGCTTCGGCGCGACCCTCGTCCAGCAGCTGCAACCAGGCGATGGGCGCCCATCCAGCGCGCCCATCGTTGGTGCGTACCCAGGCAAACGCCGGCCATTCCTCGTCACGTACACCTACTTCGACGATCTGGCCGGTGTGGAACCGGAGCGGGTTGGGATACTGGCTGCGGTAAGCCCCCAGAAGGCGGGCCCGCATGTCAGCCGGCCGCCACCGCGCGCTTGGCCGCCGCCACGATCCGCTCAACGCTCGGCAGGTACTTCATTTCCAGGCGGAACAGCGGAATGTGGGTGTCGTAGCCAGTAACGCGCTCGACCGGGGCCAGCAGGTCGTAGATCGATTCCTCGGCCAGGCGCGCGGCGATCTCGGCGCCGAAGCCCGCGGTCTTCGGGGCCTCCTGCACGATCACGCAGCGACCGGTCTTGGCCACCGATTCGGCGATGGTGGCGAAGTCCAGCGGGCGCAGCGTGGCCACGTCGATGACTTCGGCACTGATGCCTTCGCCGGCCAGCTTGTCGGCCGCTTCCAGGGCTTCCTTCACCTGCGCGCCCCAGGTCACCAGGGTCACGTCGGTGCCGTCGCGCAGCACGAAGCAGACGTCCAGCGGCAACGCTTCGCCGTCGTTGACGACCACTTCCTTGTACTGGCGATAGATGCGCTTGGGCTCCATGTAGATCACCGGATCCGGCTCGCGGATCGCAGCCAGCAGCAGGCCGTAGGCACGCTGCGGCGACGACGGCAGCACCACGCGCAGGCCCGGCACGTTGGTGAAGATCGCCTCGTTGGCTTCGCTGTGGTGTTCCGGCGCGCGGATGCCACCGCCCCACGGCACGCGCAGCACCATCGGGCAGTGCAGGCGGCCACGCGTGCGGTAACGCAGGCGCGCGGCGTGGCAGACGATATGGTCGACCATCGGGTACATGAAGCCATCGAACTGGGCTTCGGCCACCGGCTTCATGCCCTGCGCGGCAAGACCAATCGTCAGGCCGGCGATGGTGGTTTCGTCCAGCGGGGTGTCGAGGATGCGGTCCGAGCCGAAGCGCTGCTGCAGGCCGGCAGTGGCGCGGAACACGCCGCCGTTGACGCCCACGTCCTCGCCCAGCACCAGCACCGACGGGTCGTGTTCCAGTTCCCAGGCCAGCGCCTGGGTGATGGCTTCGATGAGGGTGATCGGGGTGGTGGTCATGCTGTCATCTCCGCGCGCGACCGCAGCGCTGTCGGCGGCGTTGGTGTGCGCGCCGGGCGCGCCGTTCTTGATCTCATCCATGGCGCTTCTCCAGGGCGATCGCCTGGGCACGCTGGGCCAGCAGGTCCGGCGGCGGATCGGCATACAGGAAGTCGAACATCGCCTCGACCGGCTGCACCGGCGTGTTGAGGTACAGGTTCACTTCCTCGTCCACGCGCGTGCCGCACTCGGCGACCCACGCGGCTTCCTCGTCCTCGCTCCACACGCCGGCGTTGACCAGGTACTTGCGCAGGCGCAGCATCGGCTCGCGCTGCCAGGCATCCTTCACTTCGGCGTCGTCGCGGTAGCGGCGCGCGTCATCGGCGGTGGTGTGGTCGGACAGGCGGTAGGTCATCAGTTCCAGCACGGTGCCGCCGTCGCCGGCCAGCGCACGTTCGCGCGCCTGCTCCATTGCCGCCAGCACCGCGATCAGGTCGTTGCCGTCCACCTGCAGGCAGTGCAGGCCACCGGCCAGGCCCTTCTGCGCCAGTGTTTCGGCACCGGTCTGGGCCGAACGCGGCACCGAGATGGCCCAGCCGTTGTTGACGATGCACAGAATCAGCGGCAGCTTGTAGGCGCCGGCCGAGTTCAGTGCCGCGTAGAAGTCGGTCTTGGAGCTGCCGCCGTCGCCGCACACCGCCACGGCGATCTGCGGTTCCTTGTTGAGCTTGAACTTCAGCGCAGCACCTGCCGCATGCAGGCACTGGGTGGAAATCGGCACGCAGAACGGGAAGTCCCTGGCCGCGTTGCCGCCGTAATCGTTGCCGCGTTCGTCGCCGCCCCAGTACATCAGCACGTCGTGCGGGCGCACGCCACGCATGAACATCGCGCCATACTCGCGGTACGAAGGCGCGAACACGTCGTCCTTCTGCATCGCCGCGCCGATACCCACGTGGGCGGCTTCATGGCCCAGGCAGGCGGCATACGTGCCGAGCTTGCCGGTGCGCTGCAGCGCGATGGATTTGCTGTCGAACGTACGTACGAACAGCATCTGCTTGAACAGCGGTACCAGCACCTTGGGGTCGCGCAGCGACGCGGGCAGGTCGTCACGGACGAGCGTGCCGTCCGTGTCCAGGTACTGCAGGTATTCGATCTTGAATTCAGCGGCAACCGTCATTGCGTACTGCACCTTCGACAGAGAAGTTACAAATGATATGAATCGCCATGTTAAGGAACGCGTACGGAATAGCCTTCCTGCGCCGCAACACGGAGATTCCCCGTTTTACCCCTGCCGGCGGGTGGGGGGCCAATAACAACAACGTATTCAGTCGTTGCTGCAAAGCATCAGAATACGCCTCTGGCTGACCGCCGGTACAACGGCGCGGACGGTTCCACGCGCAGGCCCGGCATCGGCCGATGCTCCACGGCCAGCCGCACGCCCCGGTATGGACCCGGCGGCTGCCAGCGCGGCGGCAACGCGCTACCCTTGCCGCCCCCGATCTGGTCCCGCCCATGTCCGTCGACAACAACCAACGCGATCTCGAAGCCGGCATCCACACCGACCTGCAGGGACGCCTGACCTACGGCGGCTACCTGCGGCTGGACCAGCTGCTCAGCGCGCAGCAGCCGCTGTCCAGCCCGCCGCACCATGACGAGATGCTCTTCATCATCCAGCACCAGACCTCGGAGCTGTGGCTGAAGCTGCTGGGCCACGAACTGCGTGCCGCGATCGGCTTCCTGCAGCGCGATGAAGTCTGGCAGTGCCGCAAGGTGCTGGCGCGCAGCAAGCAGGTGCTGCGCCAGCTGACCGAGCAGTGGTCGGTGCTGGAAACGCTGACCCCGTCCGAATACATGGGCTTCCGCGACGTGCTGGGCCCGTCGTCGGGCTTCCAGTCGCTGCAGTACCGCTACATCGAGTTCCTGCTGGGCAACAAGAACGCGCAGATGCTGCAGGTGTTCGAGCACGACCCGGCCGGGCAGGCGCAGCTGCGCACCGTGCTGGAGGCGCCGAGCCTGTACGAGGAATTCCTGAAGTACCTGGCCCGCTTTGGCCATGCTGTCCCGGCGGTCTACGAGGCCCACGACTGGACCCAGCCGCACGTGGCCGACGACGCATTGCAGCCGGTCTTCGAGCGCATCTACCAGGACACCGACCGCTACTGGCGCGAGTACGCGCTGTGCGAGGACCTGGTGGACCTGGAGACGGCTTTCCAGCTGTGGCGATTCCGACACATGCGCACCGTGATGCGGGTGATCGGCTTCAAGCGCGGCACCGGCGGTTCGTCCGGCGTGGGCTTCCTGGCCAAGGCGCTGGAACTGACCTTCTTCCCCGAGCTGTTCCAGGTGCGCACCAGCCTGCAGGCCGCGCCCCCGGCAGCGCTGGGCTGATCCCCATTCAGCTTGGTTCCCGGCCCGCGGCTGGATCGTTTCAGATGCAAGTTCAGGGAGCAGGCTGCCACCTGCCTCAAACGGCGTGTATTTGACGTGAACGCCAGAAGTCGGTGATCCTCGCGCGTTGCTCCAACTGCACAGCGGACGTGCTCGTCATCCACCGAACCAGGAAATCCGCATGAGCGTAAACGCCACTGCGAACACCCCAGAGCCGGCACTGCCGGACTTCAAGACCACGCTGGGCCACCCGCGCCCGTTGTGGATGCTGTTCATGACCGAGTTCTGGGAACGCTTTGCGTTCTACGGCATCCGCTGGGCGTTGGTGCTCTACATCGTTGCCCAGTTCTACAACGGCAGCGCTGCCGGTGAAGGCGACGCCAGCCGCATCTATGGCGCCTACCTGGCCCTGGTGTACGCCGCGGCCATCTTTGGCGGCTACGTGGCCGACCGGGTACTGGGCTACCAGCGCTCGATCCTGACCGGCGCGATCATCATGGCCGCCGGCCTGTTCATGATCTCGCTGCCGCAGGAGCACATCTTCAAGCTCGGCCTGGCCACCATCATCGTCGGCAACGGCCTGTTCAAGCCCAACATCTCGACCATGGTCGGCAAGTTGTACGGCCTGAAGGACGAGCGCCGCGATTCGGGCTTCACCATCTTCTACATGGGCATCAACATCGGCGCGATGATCGCCCCGGTGCTGACCGAGTACCTGGCCCGCAAGGTGTTCGGTACCGATGCGATGCCGTCCTACAAGGTCGTGTTCATCGCCTCGGGCGTGGGCATGCTGATCTCGCTGGTGTGGTTCTACATCGGTCGTGCCGGCCTGAAGGGCATCGGTGCACCGCCGGCCGGCGCGGAAGGCTTCGGCCGCATCATCATGGTGCTGGCCGGTGCCGTGGTCGCCATCCCGGTGGCCTACTTCCTGCTGGCTACCGGCGCCACCGCGCTGGCCTGGATCCTGGGCGCGATGTTCACCGCGCTGGCCATCCTGCTGCTGGTCGAGGGCGTCCGCGAGGGCAAGGTGCAGCGCGACCGCGTGATCGCGATGCTGATCATCTTCGCCTTCAACGTGATGTTCTGGATGTTCTTCGAACAGGCCGGCAGCTCGTTCACCTTCCTGGCCGAGAACATCGTCAACCGCCAGTTCGGCAGCTGGACCTTCCCGACCGCGTGGTTCCAGTCGGTCAACTCGGTGGCGATCATCACCCTGGCACCGGTCATCGCCTGGATCTGGGTGGCGATGGGCCGCGCCAATCCGTCCATCCCACGCAAGTTCGGCCTGGGCCTGCTGTTCAACGGCGCCGCCTTCGCGCTGCTGATGTTCGCCCTGTCGCAGATGGTCGTGGACGGCAAGATCCCGTTCTGGACCCTGTTCATGGTCTACGTCATCCAGTCCGTGGGTGAGCTGTGCCTGTCGCCGATCGGCCTGTCGATGGTGACCAAGCTGGCCCCGGTGCGCCTGGTCGGCTTCGGCATGGGTGGCTGGTTCCTGTCCACCGGCATCGGCAACAACCTGTCGGGCATCTTCGCTGGCGTGGTCAGTGGTGAAGGCGGCATGACGGTCGAGTCGGCCCTGAAGGGGTATACCTTCGGGTTCTGGGCCCTGATCGGCTCCGGCGTGGTGCTGTTCCTGATCGCCCCGCTGATCAACAAGCTGATGCACGGCGTCAAGTAATGAAGCGAGGGTAGAAAGCATGCGCAGCAAGCTCGGTGGTGCAATGGTGGTGGTCTGTGCGGCGCTGATCGGCGCCTGTTCCCAACCGCAACCGCCTGCCACCGCCGAGCCCACGCAGCCGCTGGACACCCGACCCACCGAGCCACCGGTCGCTGACCCCAGCGAACCGGTGGCCTCGGGCAACACCCCGGTGGCGGCAGACATCGCCGCCATCGCTGGGCTCGGCGCGCAGTTCGACCCGTCCCGCAACCCCGCCGACGACCTGGCCACCGCCAAGGTGGAAGCCCAGCGCGGCAAGAAGCGCATCCTGCTGGAGGTCGGCAACGCCGCCTGCGAACGCTGCCGGGCGTTGGACGATGTGGTGGAAGGCAGCGGCGACCTGCGTCGCTTCCGCGATGCCCACTACGTGTGGGTGAAGGTCAACGCCAGCGACGAACAGCCCAACACCGCCTTCTTCGCCCAGTTCCCGGTGATGGAGCGCGACTACCCGCACCTGCTGGTACTGGACGCCGATGGCAGCCTGCTGGTCTCGCAGGCCACTGCTGAGCTGCGCAAGGGCGAAGCCTTCCAGCCTGCGCGGGTGAGCGCGTTCCTCAAGCAGTGGGCACCCGACAAACCGGAATAGGGGAGTGCCGGCCGCTGGCCGTCATGCTCTGGTGGATGCCGACCGCGGCCGCCTACCCCGGTGGGTGCCGACCGTTGGTCGGCACAGAAGTGCATCCACGCATGGCGTGGCTCTACTGTGGTTGCGGTCACACTCCCTGAATCGGCATCTCAACTTCGCAACGCGCTCGCCGTTACCGGCAAGGACCTCAGTCGACGCCCCGTCGACGCAACCTACCGGAACGCCCATGCACAGCGACCACGCCGAACGATTGCCCGAACCTGCCAGCCACCTGGCCGAGGGTGGGGCAGGCGAGGGCGTGACTTTGCCGGCGCAGGAAACCCTGTTGGACGACGCCGGCACCGGCGAGGAAACCGTCGAACTGGCCCCGCCGCGCCATCGCCTGCCGCAGATCGCGCTGCCCGATAACGTGGTGCTGAAGGGTGCGGTGCAGAAACTGGTCGAGCAGAAGGCGCGCCTTGATGCGCTGGCCGCCGAAGGCCAGCTGGCCGGGCTGCTGCCGCCGGAATGGCAGGGCCATGGCGCGCGCGCGATCGAGCTGTCCACCTTCATCCAGGGCGTGCTGCCGTTCCTGCAGACCGGGGAGCGTGGCGAAACCGCGCCTGCCCGTCTGCCGGTGCGGCACGTGCTGGGGGATGACAGCCGGTGGGGCCTGGAGGATGTCACCGAGCCGAAGTCGTTGGCGTGGTACCTGGCCAGTGACGAGCGCGCCACGGCGGGCAGCAAGGACGTGGCGGAGGCGTACCTGGTGGGTGCGCTGGGCCTGGCGTGGATGCAGGAAGGGCGCAGCCGCCCGGGCTTCCTGCGTGCGATGGGCCAGGACAGCCTGGCGGCGCGGGTGACCATGCTGGGTTATCCGCCCGCCAACGAACTGGCGCTGTACAACGTCACCGCGCAGGGCCAGCCGCAGATCTGGTGCGTGCACGGCCGCCGCCGCATGCGCCCGCTGGTGGCGCCGTGGCTGAGCGTGCCGCTGCTGACCGCTTACGGCGTGCCGGCCCCGGTGGCGTGGCCGTCCAGCTTCCCACCGGTGGAGGCCGTGGCCGAAGTGCTGGCGACCGCCCGCCTGGGGCGCGCGCTGCCGGAAGTGGATCTGGGCAAGGTGGTGGCGAAGATCGCCGAGGATGCCGCGTCCGACGCCTGGCAACCGGTCAGCCTGCTGCAGCTCAATACATGGTCACCGCGCTGGCATTTCTTCCTGGGCACCTTCGTCGGCCTGCCGTCGCTGCTGCTGGTGGCTGCGGCGCTGGCGCTGCCCGGCGCGGTCGAAGCCGCCACGGTTGCCGCCTCGCTGGGCTTCGCCGGCGGCGCCATCGCAGCACTGGCCGTGCCGTGGATCCACGCAAGGCGCAAGCACCTGAGCTGAAAAAAGGGGACGGAGGGGATTAGGTCGTTTCAGGCACACCTGTGCTCATTACGACTTAATCCCCTCCGTCCCCTTTTTCGTTCAGACCCCTTCGCCCATCCGCTCCAGGCCTTCGCCGGCCAGGCGCAGGATCAGCTTTTCCAGCAGTTGTTCTTCCTCGTCGCTCAGGACCGACATCAGCTTGCGGGTGATCTCGATCACCATCGGCGCGATGGTCTCGTACACCTCGAAGCCGGCGGCCGACAGCGCCAGTACCGAGCGGCGGCGGTCGTCGCCATGCGTCTCGCGCTTGATGAAGCCGCGCTCCAGCAGGCGGGCCACGGCGCGGCTGACCGCCACCTTGTCCATCGCCGTGCGGTCGGAGACCTCGCTGGCCGAGGAGCCCGGGTACAGCGCCAGGATGGTGATCACCCGCCACTCAGGGATCGCCAGACCGTAACGATCGCCGTATAGCTTGGCGATGTTGCCGCTGACCCGGTTGGACAGCACGCTCAGCCGGTACGGCAGGAACTGTTCCAGGTCGAGCAGGACGTGCGAGGCACGCAGGCGGGTCGAGGCAGGATCGGCGGGGCTCATGTTGCGGTGCACCTTGCTGGTGGTTTCAAGTGTAACTATAAGGGGTGGGTCCAGACCCTGCATTCTCGCCGGGTCCCTACCTGCCCGCACCTGGTTTGTACCGATGCGGTACCGATTCGGAGCCACGCCATGAATACCGCAGTCCCGACCGCCTCGCATCCCAACCCCGGCATGCAGGTCACCACCTTCGAGAACCCGATGGGCATCGACGGCTTCGAGTTCGTCGAATTCGCCGCCCCGGCCGGCCGCGGCCAGGAGCTGCACGAGTACTTCCGGAAGATGGGCTTCAGCGCGGTGCTCAAGCACAAGCAGCGTCCGATTACCGTCTATCGCCAGGGCGACGTCAACTTCCTGGTCAATGAAGACCCCGATTCGTTCGCCGCCGACTTCGCCGAAAAGCATGGTCCGTGCGCCTGCGGCTTCGCCATCCGCTTCAAGAAGCCGGGCCAGGAGGTCTACCAGACCGCGCTGGGCAACGGCGCCGAAGCCATCGCCTTCAAGCCGGACAGCAAGGCGGTCAGCGCGCCGGTCATCAAGGGCATCGGCGACTGCATGCTGTACCTGGTCGATCGCTATGGCAGCGCCGGCAGCATCTACGACGGCGACTACGAGCCGATCGCCGGTGCCGACCTGCACCCGGTGGGCTTCGGCCTGACCTTCATCGACCACCTGACCCATAACCTGTACTTCGGCAACATGCAGCAGTGGTCGGACTACTACGAGCGCCTGTTCAACTTCCGCGAGATCCGCTACTTCGACATCAAGGGCCTGAAGACCGGCCTGGTGTCCAAGGCGATGACCGCGCCGGACGGCATCGTGCGCATCCCGCTGAACGAATCGTCCGACCCGAAGAGCCAGATCAACGAGTACCTGGACGCGTACAAGGGCGAGGGCATCCAGCACATCGCCTGCTTCACCGAGAACATCTACGACACGGTCGAAGCGATGCGCGCGCAGGGCGTGGACTTCCTCGACACGCCGGAGACCTACTTCGACGTGATCGACCAGCGCGTGCCGAACCACGGTGAAGACGTGCCGCGCCTGGCCAGGAACAAGATCCTGATCGATGCCGATCCGGAAACCCACCAGCGCAAGCTGCTGCAGATCTTCACCCAGAACTGCATCGGCCCGATCTTCTTCGAGATCATCCAGCGCAAGGGCAACGAGGGCTTCGGCGAAGGCAACTTCACCGCGCTGTTCGAGAGCATCGAGCGCGACCAGATCCGCCGCGGCGTGCTGTAAGGTCCTGGGCAGCGCCGGGTCACGCCCGGCGCCTGCTTGCCTGTAGAGCCGAGCCATGCTCGGCTGCTTTCCGTTCCGGTCTTGCCGTTTTTCAGGAGCCCCCATGTCCCCCGCCATCACCGCCCGCGGCTACCAGTCCGGCTTCGGCAACGAATTCGCCACCGAGGCCGTCGCCGGCGCGCTGCCGGTCGGGCAGAACTCGCCGCAGAAGGTGGCCCACGGCCTGTACGCCGAACAGTTGACCGGCACCGCGTTCACCGCGCCGCGCGGCAGCAATCGCCGCAGCTGGCTGTACCGGATCCGTCCGGCGGTGACCCATGGCGAGTTCACCCCGTTCGCGCAGTCGCAGCTGCAATGTGATTTCGGCGCACAGCCGGCCTCGCCGAACCAGCTGCGCTGGAGTCCGCTGCCGCTGCCGGAGCTGCCGACCGACTTCGTCGAAGGCCTGTACACGATGGGGGGCAACGGTTCGCCCGATGCGCATGCTGGCGTGGGCATCCACCTCTACGCTGCCAACCGCGACATGGTCGGCCGCTACTTCTACGATGCCGACGGTGAGCTGCTGATCGTGCCGCAGCTGGGCGCGCTGCGCCTGCTGACCGAGCTGGGCGTGATCGAGATCGAGCCGCAGCAGATCGCGGTGATCCCGCGCGGCGTGCGGTTCCGCGTTGAACTGCCCGATGGCCCGAGCCGCGGCTACATCTGCGAGAACTACGGTGCGCTGCTGAAGCTGCCCGACCTTGGCCCGATCGGTTCCAACGGCCTGGCCAATCCGCGCGACTTCGAAACCCCGCACGCGGCGTTCGAGGATGTCGATGGCGATTTCGAGCTGATCGCCAAATTCGAGGGCCGCCTGTGGCGTGCGCCGATCGACCATTCGCCGCTGGACGTGGTGGCCTGGCACGGCAACTACGCGCCGTACCGCTACGACCTGCGCCGCTTCAACACCATTGGCTCGATCAGCTACGACCACCCGGATCCGTCGATCTTCCTGGTGCTGCATTCGCCCAGCGACACGCCGGGAACCAGCAACATGGATTTTGCGATCTTCCCGCCGCGCTGGCTGGTGGCGCAGAACACGTTCCGCCCGCCGTGGTTCCACCGCAACATCGCCAGCGAATTCATGGGCCTGGTGCACGGTGCCTACGATGCCAAGGCCGAAGGCTTCGTGCCGGGAGGCGCATCGCTGCACAACTGCATGAGCGGCCATGGCCCGGACGCACCGACCTTCGACAAGGCGTCCAATGCCGATCTGTCCAAGGCGGACGTGATCAAGGACACGATGGCCTTCATGTTCGAGACCCGCGCGGTGATCCGCCCGACCGCACAGGCCCTGGCCGCCGGCCACCGTCAGGGCGACTACCAGCAGTGCTGGAACGGCCTGCGCAACAACTTCCGCTGATCCGAAAAAGGGGACGGAGGGGATTAAGCCGCAATCAGCACACGTGTGCTTGAAACGACTTAATCCCCTCCGTCCCCTTTTTCTTCAGGCCACCTCGGCGAACGCGTCGCAGTGCTCCAACGGCAGCGCTTCCAGCAGGCGTTGGCGTACGCGCTGGCAGTAGCCTTCCGAGGTCAGCCCGGGCAGCGTCCGCATCGCAGACTGAAGTACCTGCAGGACATCGCTCTCGGCCCGGGCCTGTTGCAGTTCGCGGAACAGGGCCACTGCCTGTGGGTGGCGCTGCATCTCCAGGATCCCCAGCACGTAGATGCGCGCGGCCACCAGTGAGCGGCGGCGTTCGCTGCCGGTTGCGGGTGCAGCCGCGGCTGCGGGTGGTGGCGGGGCGGCTGTGGCGGCGGTCCCGGTGCTCAGGTAACCGGCCTGCACCAGCTGGATGACCATGGCCGCCGCGTCCTGGCCGATCAGGCCGGTGAGGTCGGCCAGGGTGCGCTGGCCGTCGCACAGGATCAGCAACCGGCGCTGGCGCATGTCCAGCGGCGCGCGATGGGCCTGCAGCGCGGTTCGGGCGAGTTCGGTCTTGCGCGGTTGCATGGAAGGGACAGCCAGGTCGGTGCACGCCGAGCCTGAACGAGGGCGATGAAACCGCGATGACAATGCAGCCTCTGCACGCGCGCTGCGCTAGCGTGCAGCTACCTTCGTGCCAGGGAACCGCACCGATGAAGCACCTCCCGATTGCTGGTCTGTTGCTCCTTTCGCTCGCCGCCTGCAGTGGCGGCCCCGACAAGCAGGGCGCCGCCGGCAGCGGCAGCGACACCCCGGCGGAAACCGCGTCGGCGACCGGTCCGGCCCAATCGACGGATCCTGATCTGGCGGCCCGCCCGGCGAACGACCTCCGCAAGGACAGCCCGGCGCGCCTGGATGGCTTCGGCGGCGTCACGCTGGGCGCCGGCATCGCCGAGGTCCGCAGCGGCTTCGGCACGCCGCTGCAGGGACTGGGCACCGACGCCAGTGGCAAGCCCTTGCCCGCCGACGACGGCAACGACGGCTGCTACTTCCTGCGCCCGCAGGATGCCGAGGACCCGCGGCTGATGATCGAAGGCCGCAAGCTGGTGCGCTACGACGTGCGCAGCGCCGCCATCACTGCACCGGGCGGCGGCAAGGTCGGCATGACCCTGGGCGAGCTGCAGGTGCTGTATCCCGAGCGCGCTGACGTCGGTCCCGACAAGTACGACGAGAAGGCCCAGCACCTGCGCGTGCGGCCGGCGCAGGAGGGCGGGGCAGTGATCGACTTCGCGCTTGGTGCCGATGGCCGGGTGGGGGCCTGGCGGGTCGGGCAGACCCCGCAGGTCGACTATGCGGAAGGCTGTGGCTGATCCTTGATCCACCGCCCAGCCATGCGCTCGGGCCACGCGTAGAATCGCGCCACCACTGCTGGGGGAGTGCTCGATGATCGCCATTGCCATTGCCTGGTTCCTGCTTGGCCTGCTGCTGCTGGCCCTGGGCGGGGACTCCATCGTCAAGGCCGTGTCCGGCCTGGCCCAGCGTTTCGGGGCCAGCCCGTTCACCGCCGGATTGCTGCTGCTCGGGGTGGCCACCTCGTTGCCGGAACTGGCGGTCAACGCACGCGCGCTGGCGGTGGGCCAGCCAGAGCTGGCGCTGGGCAATGCGGTCGGCAGCAGCATCGTCAATCTGGGCCTGACCCTGGCCGTGGCCGCCATCGCCGCGCCCCTGTTGCTGCGCGCGCGCCTGCAGGCGGTGCTGTGGTGGTCGCTGCTGGCGGCCGCCGTGCTGCTGATCCTGTTCGGCCTGGATGGTCACCTGGTGCGCTGGGAAGGCGGCGTGCTGGTGGCGGGCTTCATCGTCATGCAGGTGCTGCTGCTGCGCCGCGGCCGCGTCGAGAGCGCCGAGGTGCAGGCAGCCATCGCCGAATCCGCGCTGAGCCGCACCAGCCTTCCGTTGAACGTGCTGCGCGTGCTGATCGCCGCACTGACCCTGTACTGGGGCGCGCGCCTGGTGGTGGGTGCTGCGGCCGACTTCGGTGCCGCACTGGGCTGGACGCCGTTGCTGGTCGGCCTGTTGCCGGTGGCGATCGGCACCGCACTGCCCGAGGTGGCCACTGCCATTGCCGCCTCGCGTCGCGGGCATGGCGACATGGTGCTCGGCCACGTACTGGGTTCCAGCGTGGTCAACCTGCTGCTGGTGATCGGCGCGATGGCGGTGTTGCAGCCGTTGGCGTTGCCGGCCTCGTTCGTGCGCCTGGAACTGCCGGCGCTGTTGGCGTTCGCGCTGGTGCTGTACCCGATGCTGCGCGGCGACCTGAAGATCAGTCGTGGCGAAGGCGGGATCCTGCTGGTCGCGTTCGTAGGCTGGTTCGTGCTGGAGCTGCTGCTGGTCGGCGCACCGGCGCTGTAGAGCCGAGCCCATGCTCGGCCGCTGTTCGTGCCGACCAGCGGTCGGCACCTACCGGGCGTCACATTGCCGGCCAGCGGCCGGCACTACCGGTTCTGCGTGGTTTCTTCTTCCCGCACCGGTTCCGGCGGCGGCAGCTGCTCCTCGGCGGCCGGCTCGTTGCCCGGCAGGCTGGGGCGGGTTTCCATCAGCAGCGACAACGCCGCCTTGGCCATCATGTGCGCGCTGATCGGTGCGGTGATGAACAGGAACACGGTGATCAGCAGCTCGCGTGGCTGCGGGTCCTGGCCGAGGAAGATGTGGTAGCACACCGAGCACACCAGCACGCAGCCCACGCCCAGCGTGCTGGCCTTGGTCGGTGCGTGCAGGCGCTTGAAGAAGGTGGACAGCTTCACCAGGCCCAGTGCGCCGACCAGGATGAAGAAGCAGCCGAACAGCAGCAGGATCGACAGGCCGATCTGGATCGCGGTGATCATTCGACGATGTCCCGGCGCAGCACGAACTTGCTCAGCACCACGGTGCTGCCGAAGCCGAGCATGGCGATGATCAGCGCGGCCTCGAAGTAGATCGGCGAGTTGAGGTACATGCCGAACAGCATCAGCTCGGCGATCGCGGTCACCGACAGCGTGTCCAGCGCGAGGATGCGGTCGGGCACGGTCGGCCCGCGCAGCAGGCGCCAGGTGGCCAGCAGCATCGCCAGGCCGACCACGTGCATGCACACCACCAGGGTGGTCTGGATGACTTCAAAACCGGTCATGGGAAGATCTCCATCAACGGCGCCTCGTAGCGGCGCTTGATCGTATCGATCAGGTCCTGTGGGTCCTCCAGGTGCAGCACGTGCACCAGCAGGAACTTGCGGTCGTCGCTGAGCGCGGCCGAGACCGTGCCCGGGGTCAGCGTGATCATGCTGGTCAGCGCGGCGATGCCGTGGATGTTGGCGATGTCCAGCGGCAACCAGATGAAACCCGGGTGGATGTTCTTCTCCGGGCCCAGCACCTGCAGGGCAACGCGGATGTTGGACATCAGGATGTCCCACAGGGTCACGCACAGCAGTTTCGGCAACGGGCGCAGGGTGCCGATGCGGGCGAACTCGCGATCCAGGCGCGCGGCGAACAGCGGCACCACCACGCCCAGCACCAGCCCCAGCACGATCTGGCCGAGGGTGAAGCTGTCGGACATCAGCAGCCAGAATGCCACCACCATGATGCTGAGCATCGGCGACGGAATCAGGCGACGGAACAGGGAGCGCTGGGCGGTCATGGCTGGCGGATCTCCGGTGCAGTCGCACGCAGCTGCTGCACATACTCGCTGGGGTGCAGCAGCTGCGCGGCGGTGGCGTCGGTGTAGCGCATCAGCGGTGCTGCGGCCAGGGTCATGCCGATGCCGTAGGCCAGCAGGATGCAGGCCGCGTACAGCTCGACCCGGCGCAGCCGCGCCTTGCGTGGTACCGGCGCTTCCGGATCAACCGGCGGCACGCGCCAGAACAGGCGGATGCCCCCCCGGGTCAGGCCCATGATCACCAGCAGGCTGCTGACCAGAACGGCGGTCCAGACCGGGCCGGTGTACTGCGCCGGCATGCCGGCCAGCAGCGCAGCCTTGGCCAGGAAGCCGGACAGCGGCGGCAGGCCGGCCACCGACACCGCGCCGATCAGGAACAACACGGCGGGCGTTTCCTTGCCCGGCATCGGCGCGACCACTTCCTTGCGGTCGCTGGCGCTACCGCGACGGCGGCGGATCAGATCGGCGACCAGGAACAGCGCGGCAGCGACGAAGCTGCTGTGTGGCAGGTAGTACAGGCCAGCCGAGAGCACCTGGGGCGTGCCCACCGAGAAGGCGATGAACAGCGTGGCCGCCGACACGATCACCAGGTAGGAGATCAGTACGCGCAGGCGGGTCGCGGCCAGCGCGCCGAGGCCGCCCAGCACCAGCGTCGCGACGCCGGCCCACAGCAGCCAGTCGCGGCCATAGCCGGCCATCGCGCCGGCATCGTCGCCGAACCACAGCATCTGGATGCGCAGCACCGAGTACAGGCCGACCTTGGTCATGATCGCGAACAGCGCCGCCACCGCCGCCGGTGCGCGCGAATAGGCTTCCGGCAGCCACAGGTACAGCGGCATCAGCGCGGCCTTGGCGCAGAACACCAGCAGCAACAGGCCCATGGTCGCCTTCACCAGGGTCAGCTGTGCCGGCGGTACCTCGGCGATGCGCTGCGACAGCTCGGCCATGTTCAATGAGCCCAGCGAGGCATACAGCAGGCCCAGCGCGACCAGGAACAGGGTCGAGGCGGTGACGTTGAACACCACGTAGTGCAGGCCGATGCGCATGCGCAGGCCGCGGCCGCCACTGAGCAGCAGGCCGTAGGAGGCGATCAGCATCACCTCGAAGAACACGAACAGGTTGAAGATGTCGCCGGTCAGGAACGCGCCGTTGAGGCCGACCAGCTGGAACTGGAACAGCGCATGGAAGTGCGGCGCGCGGCGGTCCCAGCCCGAGCAGGCGTGCAGCAGGCAGGGAATGGCCAGCAGCAGGGTGGTCAGCAGCATCCACGCCGACAGCCGGTCGGCCACCAGCGCGATGCCCAGCCGCGACGGCCAGTCGCCCAGCAGGTAGACGTTGATTTCACCACTGGCCGTGGTGGCAAACAGCAGCCCGACCGCCAGCGCCAGCGCCGACAGCGCGGTCCAGGCCACCGCGCGCTGCACCCGGGGGCCATAGCGGCGGTGTTCGACGAACAGCGACAGTGCAGCACCCAGCAGCGGAATCAGGATCGGCAGGATCACCAGATGATTCATGCGCGGTCCTCGTCCTGGCGCGGCGGCACGCGCTCATCCTGCAGGTCGTCATCCGGTTCGTGGGCGTCCACGTGGTCGCTGTGGTTGTCGCTGCGGCTGCGCATGGCCAGCACGATGCTCACGGCTGTCATCGCGAAGGCGATCACGATCGCGGTCAGCACCAGCGCCTGTGGCAGCGGGTCGGTGTAGTTGCCCAGGTGGCTGTCCACGCCTTCCTGCAGCACCGGCGCCTTGCCCAGCACCACGCGGCCACCGGCAAAGATCAGCAGGTTGGTGGCGTAGGACAGGAAGGTCATGCCGAGGATCACATCGAAGCTGCGCGCACGCAGCAGCAGGTAGATGCCGATGGCGGTCAGCACGCCGATCGCGGTAGCCAGGGCCAGTTCCATCAGTGCATCTCCCCGGTGCGTGCCGAGCGGCGTTGCAGGTCGATCTCACCCTTGCGGGCAGTGCGGGTACGCGACGGCTTGATCGTGCCCATCATCGACAGCATCAGCATGGCGCCGCCGAACACCACCAGATAGACGCCGATGTCAAAACCGATCGCGCTGGCCAGCGGCACGTCGCCGATCAGCGGCAGGTGCAGGTCGAGATGACCGCTGGTCAGGAACGGCACGCCGAACAGCATCGACGCGCTGCCGCTGAGCAGGGCGATCAGCAGGCCCATGCCGATGCAGCGGATATAGTCGAAGCCGAAGCGCGACTCCACCGATGCAGTGCCCTGGATCACGTACTGGATCAGCAGCGGCACTGCCAATACCAGGCCGGCGATGAAGCCGCCACCCGGTGCGTTGTGCCCGCGCAGGAACAGGAAGATCGACACGGTCAGGGTCAGCGGGAGCATGATCTGCGCCAGGTCGGCCGGCACCGGCAGCTTGATCGGCGGGCCGGGCATGATCTGCTCCGGCGCCATCCGCGTACGCCGCAGCAGCGCATGCACCACCAGCGCGGCGATGCCGAACACGGTGATCTCGCCGAAGGTATCGAAGCCGCGGAAGTCGACCAGGATCACGTTGACCACGTTCTGGCCGTAGGCCTCGGGCAACGCGCGGGCGAGCAGCTCGCCAGCCATGGTGTTCGGCGGCAGGGTCATCGCCGAATAGGCCAGCGCGCCAAGCCCGGCACCGGCGATGATCGCGATCACCGCGTCGCGGCGCTTGCGCCAGCGCGGCCGCTCCGGGCCGGACTGCGCAGGCAGGTAGTTCATGCCCAGCAGCATCAGCACCAGCGTCACCATCTCCACCAGCAGCTGGGTGAGGGCCAGGTCGGGCGCGGACAGGAACACGAAGGTCAGCGCCACCATCAGGCCGACGCCGCCGACCAGCAGCACCGCCAGCAGGCGCTGCTTGTAGATGCGCAGGGTGGCGACCGCGCAGGCCATCATCACCAGCCACAGGGCCCAGCCCAGCAGCGGAATCGGCTGCGGCGCGGTCCAGTTCGGCGAGGCAGGGTTGGCCACGAACGGCGCAGCGGCAACCACGATCGCCACCAGCACCAGGCCCAGCAGCATGCGCTGCAGGCTGCCATTGGCGATGCCGCTGGTCAGGCGCATGGCCAGCGCGGACACGGCGTCCAGCTGGGCGTGGAACACGTTGCGGCCCGTGCTGACATTGGTCACGGCATGCAGGTTGATCAGCCTGCGCAGGCCGAAGTACAGCGCCACGCCACCGACCACGCCGATCGCGCTCATCGCCAGCGGCAGGTTGAAGCCGTGCCACACCGCCAGGCTGTATTCGGGCATGGCGGTGCCGAGGATCGAGGCGGCAGCGGCGTGCAGCACCGGCGCGACGGTCAGTGCGGGTGCCACGCCCACCGCCACACAGATCACCACCAGCAGCTCCACCGGCACCTTCATCCAGCGCGGCGGCTCGTGGGGCACGCGGTCCAGGTCGTGCGGGCCAGTGCCGAAGAAGGTGTCGTGCACGAAGCGCAGGCTGTACGCCACGCCGAACACGCCTGCCAGCAACGCAGCGATCGACACCGCCGTGCGCATCGCGCCCGGGCCGCCACCGGCGGTCAGTGCCTCGGCGAACAGCATTTCCTTGGACAGGAAGCCGTTGAGCAGCGGGATGCCGGCCATCGCCAGCGAGGCGATGATCGCCAGCGCACTGGTGAACGGCATCAGCCTGCGCAGCCCCCCCAGCTTGCGCATGTCGCGGGTGCCGGTTTCGTGGTCGATGATGCCGGCGGCCATGAACAGCGAAGCCTTGAAGGTGGCGTGGTTGAGGATGTGGAACACGCCGGCGACCACCGCCATCGGCGTGGACAGGCCGAACAGCAGGGTGATCAGGCCCAGGTGGGAAATGGTCGAGTACGCCAGCAGGCCTTTCAGGTCGTGCTGGAAGATCGCGTTCCAGGCACCGATCAGCAGGGTCAGCGCGCCGATGCCGCTGACCGTATAGAAGAACAGGTCGCTGCCGGCCAGCGCCGGATGCAGCCGCGCCAGCAGGAACACGCCGGCCTTCACCATGGTGGCCGAGTGCAGGTAGGCCGAGACCGGGGTCGGCGCTGCCATCGCGTGCGGCAGCCAGAAGTGGAACGGGAACTGCGCGCTCTTGGTGAAGATGCCGGCCAGCACCAGGAACAGGGCGTACGGGTACAGCGTGCTGGCGCGGATCTGCTCGCCGGCGGCCAGCACCACATCCAGGTCGAAGCTGCCGACGATGCGGCCGATCAGCAGCACGCCACCGAGCAGGGCCAGGCCGCCGCCGCCGGTGATCACCAGCGCCATGCGCGCGCCTTCGCGTGCGTCCTGGCGGTGCGACCAGAAGCCGATCAGCAGGAACGAGCTGATGCTGGTCATTTCCCAGAAGATCATCAGCAACAGCAGGTTGCCCGACAGCACCATCCCCAGCATCGCGCCCATGAACAGCAGCAGGTAGCAGTAGAAGCGGTGCGCGTTGTCCTGCTGGCTGAGGTAGTAGCGCGCATACAGCACCACCAGGGCGCCGATGCCCAGCACCAGCCCGGCGAACATCCAGGCCAGCCCGTCCAGGCGCAGGGTGAAGTCCAGGCCGATCTGTGGAAGCCAGGGGACCAGGGTGCGGACCACCTGGCCATCGAGCACCGCCGGGGTCAGCCAGCCGAGGATGGCCAGCCCGCCCAACGGCGCCAGCGCCGCCAGCCAGGCAGCAGTCGAGCGCGAACTACGGGGGAAGGCCGCAACAGCCGCTGCCATCAGGAACGGCAGGGCCAGCAGCAGGGGCAGGCTGGAGAGCATGCAGGGAATCCATGATTCACGAGCAGGTCAGGGAGAATAACAGGCTGCGAAATGTCGCCGAAACCCATCAAACAGCGATCAATTGCATGTAACGTTCGCTGATTCATTTTTTCCGCGCCGCAACATCACGTTCCTGCGGTCCCTTCCGGTTGCCCTCGGGGGACACCCTACGCTCACGCAGGGAGACCGCAGGCCCTGTCGCACAGGGGCTGCCGTCAATGGACGGAAGGCGGGGAGCGAGTCACCGGCGCAGGCTGGCAGGGCCGCCGTGGAGTGTGGGTGATGGAATTCGCCCGTTCAGGAAACGACGGCCGCTGTCGACCGCCGGCGATCAGTAGCGCCAGTCGAGCTTGCGATAGAACTTGGCCATCACCCAGGCCGGGCCGATCAGCAGGTAGGTCAGGTCGGTCAGGAAGCTGGGCTTGCGACCCTCGAACGTGTGGCCGATGAACTGCGCGATCCAGGCCACCACGAACACGCCCACCGCCAGCCAGCGCAGCGCCTGCAGGCCGATCTCGGCCTCCAGCAGGCGGCACAGGCAGCCGAATACGAAGAACTGGACGAGCATGCCGATGCCCAGCGGGCGCGACAGCTTGTTGTAGAAGCACCAGGCGCTGAACATCGCGAACGCCGACCAGATGCCGTACTGGAACCAGGTGATCAGCGGCGGCAGGCACCACAGCAGGGCCACCACCGACCACAGGATCGCCGGCACCGCCACCACGTGGATGCGCTGGTTGATCACGTTGCGGTGGTCGTCGGAGTAGCTGGCGAAATAGCGGTCGATCGGCCGCGCAAGCTCGGTGGATGTCTGCATGCTGCGTCGCTTCCTCGGACAACGGTAGTGGCGGGCGCGGGGGCGGCCAACCCCGCCCAGCCCCGGTGGCGGGGGTGGCCGCCCCCGGGCGGCCCCAACACGCTGAGGCCCGGGCCCGCGGGCGGGGGCCCCCACCCGGCGCGCGGGGGGTTGGTTGGTGGGGGCCCGCCCCGCCCCCGCCACTACCGTTGTCCGAGGAAGCGACGCAGCATGCAGACATCCACCGAGCTTGCGCGGCCGATCGACCGCTATTTCGCCAGCTA
>NZ_JAVFVN010000890.1:0-393 GCF_030910085.1 Stenotrophomonas maltophilia group sp. RNC7
GCTGAAAGTTTAAGACATAGTGAAAAACCTACCCGCCACCAAAAAAAAACCCCACACCCGCAAATCGTCATATGCCAAACCCAACAACCGCCCCAGCACCAAACAGCCCCCAAGGAACAAATAGGTACCCGACCCAAGGGCCCTGTACGTGGCACTGCCGGACAAACCCCCAGCAAAACCAAACCAGGCCCTGCCCCCCCTGGCCCACCTAAACAGCACGCCATGCCCCTGTCACCACCCCCCCCCCAACCCCCCCACCAGGTACAACAAAATCCCCACCATACCCCCCAACACAACCAGCGCAAACACCCCTTAAACGAAGCCAAAATGGCCCACAACCCCCAGGCCCCCCCCACCCACCACACCAACCCGCGGGACCACCAAAGGGTGTCG
>NZ_JAVFVN010000899.1:0-3312 GCF_030910085.1 Stenotrophomonas maltophilia group sp. RNC7
ATGAAATTGTCGATTTCATCGTCGCTCTGGACCTGCGCGCCCGGTTGGATTTCCGCGCCGCGATAAGGATCAAACGCCGCCTGTCCGAAGATTTCCCGCGTCAGCCGCACGCAATGGCGGAAATCGGCCCAGTCGTCCTCATGCGACATGTAGTTGAACTTGATGATCGGCTTTTCACGCGGATTGGCCGAGCGAAGCGTCACGCTGCCGCGCGATTTTGATCGCATCGGCCCGACATGGGCCTGAAAGCCGTGCGACTGCGCTGCCGCCTTGCCGTCATAGCGGATGGCGACCGGCAGGAAATGATATTGGATATCGGGATATTCCACGCCCGCCTTCGAGCGCACGAAAGCAGCGGATTCGAAATGATTGGTCGCGCCGTCGCCCGTCTTGAAGAACAGCCATTCCGCGCCGATTCTGGCTTTCGAAAACAGGTTCAGCTTGGAATAGAGCGTGATCGGCTGCGTGCATTCCTGCTGGATATAGACTTCCAGATGGTCCTGCAGGTTCTGGCCGACGCCGGGACGGTCGGCAACCACTTCGATCCCATGGTCTTTCAGATGCGCGGCAGGCCCGATGCCGGAAAGCATCAAAAGCTTTGGCGAATTGATCGACGAGGCGGCAATGATGACCTCGCGCCGCGCACGGACGGTCGAAAAGGTGCGGCCTGCCTCGATCTCGACGCCAACGGCCCGCTTGCCTTCAAGCACGATCTTGCGCGCCAACCCCTTGACCAGCCTGACATTCGGGCGCTTGAGCGCGGGCTTCAGATAGGCATTGGCGGCGGACCAGCGACGACCATTATGGATCGTCTGCTCCATCGGGCCGAAACCTTCCTGCTTCTCGCCGTTATAATCTTCCGTCACTTCGAAACCCGCCTGATGACCGGCCTCGACAAAGGCATGAAACAGCGGATTGTCGCGTTTGCCGCGCTGAATATAGAGCGGGCCGCTGGTGCCGCGCCAGCCTTCCTGACCGCCGCTCGAATTTTCCATGCGCTTGAAATAGGGCAGCACATCGGCATAGGCCCAGCCGCGCGCGCCGCTTTCCGACCAGTGGTCGTAGTCGCGGGCGTGGCCGCGCACATAGACCATGCCGTTGATCGAGGATGAACCGCCCAGCACCTTGCCGCGCGGCGTCACGAGGCTGCGCCCGCCAATATGCGGCTCCGGCTCGGTGGAAAAGCCCCAGTCATAGGTCTCCATGTTCATGGGGAAGGACAGCGCCGCCGGCATCTGGATCAGCGGGCCGACATCCGGCACGCCATATTCGATGACGATCACCGAATAGCGGCCGTCTTCCGACAGGCGATAGGCCATGGCCGATCCGGCGGAGCCGGAGCCGATGATGACGAAATCCGCTTCCATACTCATTTTTCTCCCGAAGGCCCTTCCAAAAGTGGGCTTGAAAGCTGAACCGCGATGTAATCTTCCACGAGTGCCGTGGCCCTGCCTGCATCCGGCGCATCCGCGCCGAGCGCATGGCGGATATAGAGGCCGTCGATCATCGCTCCCGCGCCCTCGGCGATGCGGTGCGCCTGTTCGCGGCTCGTGAGCTGCTCCAGCGCGAAAACCAGATTTGAATGAAGGCGGCGCGCATAGATGCGCAAGAGCCGCCGCGTATCTTCCGACTGCTGCGCATGCACATAAAAGGTCAGCCAGGCTGCAATCGTTTCCTGCGTGAACTGCGAGGCGGAAAAATTGACTGCGATGATGGCGGCGATACGCGCCTGCGGCGTCTCCGCCTGTCCGATGGCCGCGTTGAGATCCTGCCCCAGTTCGCGCAGCAGATGCCGCATCGTGGCCAGAATGAGCTTGTCCTTGCCGCCGAAATAATGATGCGCAAGCGCGGGCGAAACCCCCGCCTCATGCGCGATCTGCGCGACGGTCACATCCAGCGAACCGCGCTGGCCGATTGTGCGGATGGCGGCATCGATCAGCTCGCGCCGCCGCAAGGGCTCCATCCCGATCTTGGGCATAATTCTGGTCCGTTCTCAGGCTAATTCCAGTGCAGTCTATCTTTGATTGACTCATCAATCAATAAAAACCCACCATGCAAATCATGCGTTTACGCGTCGCAGAAGCGGGCGGGTAATGGGGGAGGCTTGCCGGACGGGGTGCGCTTGCTTACATTGAAATGATGAGCAGAGCTTTCACCAAAGAACAGGATGATGCGCCGACCGACCTTGGCGAGCGCCCTGTAAGCCCGCATCGCAATCTCGTCACGCCGACGGGGCTGAAGATGATCGAGGATGAAATCGCCCGGCTGCAACGCGAGCTGGCGGATGCCAATGTCGCCGGCGAGCGTTCAGCGGTTGCGCGCATTTCGCGTGATCTGCGCTACTGGACGGCGCGGCGCGAAAACGCCGAGCTTTCGGTTCCCGCTGCCGATAGCGATGTCGTGCGTTTCGGCATGACCGTGGAACTGGAAAATCTGGATGATGGCAAGGTCCGTCGCTGGACCATCGTGGGCGAGGACGAGGCCGACCCGTCAAACGGCAAGATCTCCCATGTCGCGCCTGTCGCCATCCTGCTGTTCGGCAAGCCGGTCGGTGATGTCGTGAAAATCAACAATGTCGAATGGGAAATCCTGTCGCTGACGACAGTTTAGACTTCTTCTATCGCGACTGTATGGTCACGGAAAAAAGCGGTCGCGCCAGCTTCATCAATCTCGCCGGAAGCAATGCCCATCGTGAAACTGTAAAGCAATCCGTCGTCTGCGGTCAGTGCATAGCCATTGACGAGCAGAAACGTAACAGCGGTAACGATAGCGGTGCGCTTGTTGCCATCTACGAAAGCATGGTTGCGGCCTATTCCGAAAACATAGGCTGCTGCGATTTCCGCATGATCCGGTTGGCCATAAACCTGTTTGTTCTGCGCGCGAGCCAGGGCAGACTCAAGAGCATTCTCATCACGAAGCCCTTGAGCGCCGCCGTGGCGTTGCAGTTGTTCGATGTGGATTGCCTCAACGACGCGTCGCGAAAGAAAACGCCAGTTCATTCGGCGAGCTTCTGCAAGGCGACCTTGTACTTGTCCATCACTTTACGGGCAGCTTCCATCTGCTGCTCGAAAGTATCGTCAACAGGCTCCAGCGTCAGGCCGTTCGGTGTTTCGATCACCTGGAGCTTATCTCCGGTCTGGAGGTTGAGCCGCTCCAGCACTTCCTTAGGCAGGATCACACCATCGGAATTGCCGATCTTGCGCAGGGTCACATTCATGGCTGTTCTCCTATGTTATAACGCTTGATATAACATGGCGTGCGCTTCTTGTCACTACAAGCTACAGCCAGCCTTTGCGGCGGAAATAATAGAGC
>NZ_JAVFVN010000903.1:0-767 GCF_030910085.1 Stenotrophomonas maltophilia group sp. RNC7
TTCCTCCTCCCTTTCGCCTAGCACGCTCTCTGAAGGTGGTACACCTGTCCTTATATCTACTTTGGTTTTAGGGTGTTCTTTTAAATATTGCTCATAATACTTGCCACCTTCTTCATATTCCGAACAAATTAGATGTGTGGCCCCGTATACTTTTTGACCGAAGAACTCTGCAAATCCCCTTACTCTTACTGGAAATTCATGTTGTTTTGTAATATCTACTACCTGCTTATGTCTTTCTAGTAAAGTTTTACAATACTCAGTGCTATACTTGTTATCTTTTACAGCTTTATTAATTGCTCTCTTCATATCATTTGTATAAGCACGATGTTTTTTTAGATTTAAAGTAAGGTAAAAGTTGAAAACAGATTCATAATCCTTTTCTTTAATATTTTCTTTAATACTTTCTTTCTTGGCACTCCTATTGGTGGACTGTGGTGTACTCCTATTGGTGGACTGTGAATCAACCAATTGAACCTCTGTATTCTCATTGATAGACTGTACACCAATTGGTATACCCCATTCATCATAATTTTTATTGAATCCTATCTTTCTCGATGAATTAAAACTTGCTTCTTCTGTGACCGAAACCACTTTGTTTTTTATCAATGTGTCTAATTCTTTCTTAACAACATTTTTGCTAGAATTAATCGCCTCGGTAATGAAATTTAAAGACAGTGAATGTTCTTTTCTTTGGAATCCGTAAGTATATCTCCATATAATCATTACAATCTTCAATTGGGTCCCATTGAATTTATATTTTACTATCT
>NZ_JAVFVN010000214.1:0-1496 GCF_030910085.1 Stenotrophomonas maltophilia group sp. RNC7
AATCTGCCGATAGGGTCACGTCTATAAGCGCTAAAGCGGACGCTATTGAAGCCGAAATCAACAAATCAATTGATGAATGGAATAGCAGTTCGTCAAGTATACTAACCAGCCAGAAATCGGACTTTGCTAGTGATAAGCAGCTTCGTGATGAGAAATTCGCGAAGGAAATGGACGAATTCAGGGAGAAATTTAGGACTGAGAGCGAAACATTAATTGAATCAAACAACGTTGCGTTGATCGAGAAACAATCTTTATTCGATAAAAATATTGAAGCAATCAACATAGATGCCAAAAAAAGGCATGAAGATATCATAAAGCTACATAATCTCGTGGCCCACGACAGCGTAACGGGTGGTTATAAAAGCATAGCTGACAGAGAATATGACGCCGCACAACTTTGGCGAAAAGGCGCGATTGCTTGCATTATCGCAACGATCTTATGGCTCCTCGCAAGCCTGTTTTGGTTTACGCCAGTACTTTATCCAGAAAAATTATTTTGGATGCAAGTCGCGAAATCCGTATCGCTTACCGCGTTATTGCTGTCGTTCGCAGTGTATGCATCCAAGCAATCTACCCTACATCGTATCAACGAAAGAAAATCGCGCACGTTTTTCCTTCAAGTGCAGGCGTTTGATCCATTTATTGCTAACCTGCCGGAAGAAGCAAAGAGAACCCTCAAAGAAGAACTTAGCAAGCGCATATTCGGCGCTGACGACCATTCGCAAGATAGCAATCTGATGGAGAAAGCTGAGTTTAAAGGCATTGAGCGAGGTATCGACTTGCTCGGCCAACTGCACAAGATTGTGGGCAAAGGCTGAGAAGTTGTAACGCGGTGACCGATTTATGGCGTTCAGGGCGAATGTGGATAGTCGCTTAGCGACTATCCCTGCCCTTTGCGCGGGCGTCTGCCGCGTACTGCGTCAGGGATCTGTCGGCGCGGAAGTGCCTATAGGCTCCACAAGTAGCTTGAGAGGTCCCCGCAAAGCGCTGAGTTCGCTGAGAGAGGCGTAACCGAGTTCCGGGCTTCCGTGGCCGAGATCGCACAAACCGAAAAGCTTATCGTCGTCTGCTACGAGTTCGGCGACAAGCCATGTCGCGCCTGCGTCGGGCGTGAAGAACTTCACCACGGGTTTATGATCGCCTTCGCCGCCATCGGAAACGTCTGGGTTGTGACGTAGGTGGGTGCGGATTTTGCGAGTGAGCAGAATATCAGGCTCCTTCTTGGTCGCGGGATTGCGACCGTTCTAGAAGCCATTGAGGGGAGGTTAGGGAGGTAGCTGGGTGCCCTGCACGCTTGCGCTTGACCATGAGCGTTAGCGACCGCCCGACCTACGAAGGCAAAAGAACGTGTATCGATTCGTTGGGACTGACCTAGAGTCTGAATTTTAATGCTGAATCCGTGGCTTATCCGCCTTGATCCGCAGAGAGACAAATCAGTGGACGGCAGGCGGTTGTTTGAGAGATTTCGGTGGTGATCCCGACAGGAATCGAACCTG
>NZ_JAVFVN010000910.1:0-392 GCF_030910085.1 Stenotrophomonas maltophilia group sp. RNC7
GAAAGCTTGAAAAATTATTTTATTAAAACAATGCAAGCCCCTCATAGAATGGATATCGATGCGGTAAATATAAAGTGTTCTACATTAAGAGATCTTGAACTTGCCTTTTTGCAAATGCTTAAGAAAGAAATATTTGAAGGAGTTGTGCTTACTAATAATAACAAAACTCTCGATTCTGTTACAAATTTAAACGTCATACATCGTACAGATACAAGCATTTGGATAAGTTGGACAGACAAATTAAAAGAATCTCAGTTAGTAAAATATGAGATTTATCTCAATGGGAAAATCGTAGATACTTGTTCCTCTGAACAATGTATTATAGAGGATTTAGATTCCAATACTACTTATGAAATCGCTGTCATAACAAAGGGGTTATTTGATTTAATGAG
>NZ_JAVFVN010000923.1:0-324 GCF_030910085.1 Stenotrophomonas maltophilia group sp. RNC7
TATTTTCGGCGCTACTGCGATTTAATCGCCGATGCGGAGCGGGTGCTGACCGGGCTTAGAAAATCGGGGCTCCAGCCAGCGGACAAGGCGATTTTACAGTTTGATAGCCCGGAGGACTTCATAAGCGCCTTCTGGGGCTGCGTCATTGGCGGAATTGTGCCTGTGCCGGTTGCGCCTGTGCGCAACTATGGGGAGCGAAGTAATGAGGCCCAAATTCTGTATAGTGTATGGGAGACGCTGGAGAAGCCCTGTATATTGACAAATACTCGCATGGAGCAGGGGGTAAAGGATTTCAGTCGACTGTATGAGATTGATTTGGCTTGT
>NZ_JAVFVN010000935.1:0-1880 GCF_030910085.1 Stenotrophomonas maltophilia group sp. RNC7
CAAGAATACAAGGAGAAATTAAAAAGGATGAATTAAGTCAGGAGAAAATAAATGAACTAGGTGGTCAATTAAAAAAGTTATTTGATGACATTGATAGCGATGGAAAATTAAGGGCCTATCCTTCATTAAAAACTCTCGAAAATTATCTTGCTTCACAAGTAACTTCAAGAGAAGTGGCGAAAAGTTTTGTAGAGGAATACTTTGTTTTAAAGAATGGTCGTATCGTCTATCAAAGCCAACCTGAATTATTTGATTACCTAGAAAATAGAACGGTAACTAAGGTTGAAAAAGGAATGTATACAGTAAAACAAAAAAAGGTTTTATTAACATTTAAGTATATTGAAGAACTCAATGATTGGAGAATTATTGGGATCACATATATTTAATAAAAAAACATCGCGCAGCGGTGTTTTTTTTATTATTAATAATAAAACCATTGCGTTAAAAACAAAAGATTAAGTGTGTATAATGTATAAAAATAAAATGGCTCAGTTAATTGGTTTAAATGAAATGTAGGGGGGAACTTAACAATGTATTTGAATTATAAAAACATAGAAGAAACTAAGTTGCAAAATCAACAGCTAAATGATAGTGTGATAAAAAAATTTGGTATGCTTACAAATGGGTTAATGATAGTTGATAGGAGTAAAGTAAAAAGTACAGAGAGTAAACGATGTTGTTATATGAAGTTATCAGATGATGAAATACTAAGTTACATTAGAAAAGCTGCTTCGCAGCTAAAACGTAAACCAAAAATGAGAGAAGTAGCGGTCTCTAGGGCTGCAATTTATCGTTTCGGATCATGGAATGAGGCATTAATAAAAGCCGGTTTAAAAGTAAATAAAAGAGGGAATCTTTCAAATAATGAATTGTTATATATTTTAGAGGAAAGAATTACGAGTTTGGGGAGGATACCACTTACAAAGGAATTTGAGTATTATGGGAAAATTATCGAGAGATTTGGTTCGTGGGAAAATGCACTGGGTCTAATCGGTATATCATTCAACAGATATAAAACAAAGGAACAATATATAAAAGAATTACAAGATTTTTCAAAAAAGTTAGGGAAAGTGCCAACAAAGGTAGATTGTCAGAGAGAAAGATTTCCTATAATTACTTATCAGAGGAACTTTGGAACGTGGAATAAAGCATTAATAGCGGCAGGTTTGGAACCTAATAAGGGAGGAAGTATTTACACTAAAGAACAGCTTATTCAACTTATTCAAAAAAAATTTAATGAATTAGAATCTGTTCCAACACTTATACAAATGGAAATATCATTAAGTGTATTTAAGAAACATTTTGGATCTTGGAATAAAGCATTAGAGACAGCTGGATTTAAACCGTATACACAAAATAAAGGAAGGGTTTATACGGAGCAGGAACTTATAAATATCATAATCGAAAAAGAGATTGAATTAGGTAGAAAACCTAAATTACAAGATATGAATATTAATTTTAATGCATTTAAAAGGCACTTTGGATCATGGAAGAATGCTTTGAAAGCTGCGGTTAAGAAAAAAAATACTTAAAACATAAAAAAAGACAAGAGGTAGTTAACAATATATCTCTTGTCTTTTTTGTGTTTTATAAAAGCGGAACATATTGTATTTTTTTATAATTTAGTTGTAGCAAAAGGTGGAGGGATGAAATTGGGAGTTAAACAAATTTCTTTATTTGAATCATCGGAGGTTAGCCTAAGAGAAAGTGCAATTGGTAAAAAGTTTGATATGGAAAAGGCTAATATTCAATATGTAAATTCAAGGGTAAGGTATGTAGAACTAAGAGTGTTAATACCAGCAAAATCGAAAACCATACAAGAGGTACATAAAGTAAAGAAAACAACAACCTATGATGCCAAATATGAATTATTTAATGAT
>NZ_JAVFVN010000942.1:0-449 GCF_030910085.1 Stenotrophomonas maltophilia group sp. RNC7
AGGACATCGTAGGTATAGCTGATTTGAAGCGCACCATCCTTCTTAATGCTTTCCAGCTGGTTATTTTCATCGTAGCTGTATACACTGCTGTCGCTTTCGTCTGTCATTTTTATTCTGTTTCCTACTTCGTCGTAGCTGTAGCTTATGGTGTCATTTGTTTCTTGAACGGTTCTATCGACTAGAAGGTTTCTGTTGTCATAGGTGTACAGAATGTGGTTTCCATTTCGATCGATTACGGCTGCAACATTTCCAGCAAGGTCGTAGGAATACTGAATCGACTTTTGGTCTGCATTGGTCGTATTCTTTAAAATACCGAAATCACCATAGGTATATTCTGTAATTTTACCTCTGCCCTCTACCATATACAGCTTATTTCCTGCTTTATCATAGCCATAGCTTACGCTGATTTTCAGTGGGTCCTCTACCTTTATCAGTCTTCCCGCTTCGTC
>NZ_JAVFVN010000945.1:0-1157 GCF_030910085.1 Stenotrophomonas maltophilia group sp. RNC7
TGGTAAACCGCCGGCAGATAGGCATTTGCACCGGACGCAACAGGCGAAAAAATTTGCTGCCCCCGTCTAACCTGCCCGACTATCGCGACTGGAAATACTGCATCATCGTTAAAGAACAGAATAGGATAGCAGCGCGAAATATCGGCAAATTCCGCCAGGGTTATCGGTGCAAACAGATTTGGTGTTTTCATCGTGCTGGTGGACCTGATGAAGCCATGGTGGCGATGTTGCTCTGCACACAGAGCAACAGGCACTTCAAAAGTCTGATAACGTTCTGAACTGTTCAAGACACCAACTCTCCACGAAAGTTGAAAGAATCACACAAATCTGGAGCTGCTCAAGTATGCGGCGATGGATCAAAATAGAGAACCACTAGGACTGGATAGGAACAATACGAACATCGCTACTTCAATGAACTCTACTCGATTTTTATCGGGTTTTAGCAATCGCTTATATTTTAAATTTTTTCACTTTGCCTATCATCTCCCCAAAATCAGTCGGATGGCGTCGATTTGTGACGCCAAAGGAGGGGTCCTTGCCTGATTTGCAGACCAGACACACGCGGGCGGTCGCCGCTATTTCCAGCGACCGTTTCCATAAGTATCTCATGACCTCTGCGGCCGTTGCCCTCATCAGCATCGTTGTACCCTCGTTTGCGGCGGCTAATGAATGGACGGGAGCGATCAGCAATGATTTCTTCGAACCGGGCAATTGGGATGATGGAGCGGGTCCGCAAGGCGATAGTTCGTCCGTCAATAATGGCAGTGCCATTGGTACAATCGATGTTACGATTGGCTCGGGAGGGTCGGGGGCGGGCACTATCGGCGGGGCGGCGGGACAGGCTGGTGCTGTACGTCTCGACATAATAACAGATCCGGCCAATCAATATAACTCCGCCAGCATCTATTTTGGAAATTCGCTGGTTGTCGGCACGAACCAGGGAACGGGAACGCTCACGGTTTCAACCGATGGCAATGCGCAGATTTATATGGGCGCCAATGCCGTCAGTATCGGCAAAGGGGTTGGTAGCGAAGGCACCGTGAACCTGCTCGGTGCAGGAAAGAACCTTTCCGGTCGTCCGGAGGGGCCTTTTCCTGCAGGCAGTTCATGTTACGCATGCAGTCCCAATTTTACTTCCTATGTCTCTGAAGGCTACA
>NZ_JAVFVN010000967.1:0-14967 GCF_030910085.1 Stenotrophomonas maltophilia group sp. RNC7
ATGTAAGCTCGGTCGCCGCATCCATGCGGCTCACGCCCCTGCGCAGGGGCCCCCCCCCCCCCCCCCCCGGCTTGGGGGGGGGGGCGCCCCCCCCCCGGCAAAAAAAAAAAAAAAAACAGGGGGGGGGGGGCGGGGCCCCCGGGGGGGGCCGCCCCCGGCTGTCCGCCCCCCCCCCCCCCACCCCCCCCCCCCCCCCCCCCCCCCCCCCCCCCCCCCCCCCCCCCCGGCCCAATCACATGACCCGCATTTTGCGGCCAGCCACGAGGGGCTGCGCCGTTGGCTGGAAACTCAGTACCGCTTGATCCCCGGCACCGTGCAGCCTTCAATCTGCGCATGCGCCGACACCGCGTTCTCCTTCTCACCGCGCGCCAGCCGCGACTGCTCGATCGTCGCCCAGTGCCGGCGGCACAGCGGCCCGGTCTTCGAGCCCAGATCCACGGCCTTGCGCGCGAACGTCTCCGCCTGTGCCCACTGCCCCTGCAGCAGCGCCAGTTCGGCACGCTCCTGCAGCACCGCCGGGTCACCAGCCACGATCTCCAGCGCATGGTCCAGGCTGCTGGCGGCACCGGCGAGATCGTTGGCCTGGCGCTGCGCCTGTGCGGCCAGCCTCAGGTCTTCCACCTGCGAATCACGCAGCGGCTGCACCGACAGTTCCTTGTCGTCCGGACCCGCTGCAGCATCCACGGCCGCCAGGCGCTGCGCCGGCGTGGTGGTATCGACCGGCTTGACTACCGGCGGCGCGCTGCTCACGCAAGCGGCCAAGGACAGACTTAGGCCGGTCAGGGCCAGGGGCTGCAGCAGGGTTCGCATGTTCATCGGCATCATCGGCTCGGGGGAGGAGTGGTGGCGGCAGGTTCGGCGGGTGCTTCCGGCTTGCGGTCCAGGCCGAACCAGCTGCGCCAGCCACCGCCCTCGCCTTCAGCCTCGCCCTGCCCCTCGGGCGACGCGGCCGGCGCGCACGGCGCATAGGCAGGCGCATAGCCCACCACGAACGGGAAACGACGCGCGCCGGGGCAGCCTTCATCGGTGCTGTTGAGACCGGTGGGAGCCACCGGCTGCCAATCCAGGCCCTTGTTGCTGACCCGCAATGGCGCACTCGGCAGGCGTTGGAAGATGCCCGACCAGACCCGCATCGCGCCAGTGGCGCCATACAGGCCGGCCTGCTGGTTCTGATCGTTGCCGATCCAGATCACCGCCAGGTGGTCGCCGGTGTAGCCGGCATACCAGCTGTCACGGCCATCGTTGGTGGTGCCGGTCTTGCCGGCTGGCTGCAGACGGCCGAGGCCATCAGCATTGAGCCGCTGCGCGGTACCACTGGCGACGACCTGCTGCAGGCCGACACTGATCAGGTTGGCGGCAATCGAATCGCCTTCCTGTGCCGGTGCCGGGGTCTTGTCGTAGCGCTTGAGCAGCTTGCCCTGCGGATCGAGCACGCCACGCACGGCGTGCAGCGGCTGGATCTCACCCCCGGACGCGAGGAACTGGTACAGCTGCGCCATCGCATACGGGCTCTGGTCGGTCGAGCCGAGGATCACCGCCGGATTGGCCTCGGCCTTGATGCCGGCCAGCACATGGATCAGCTGGGTCACGCGCTCGGGGCCGACCTGCATGCCCAAGCGCACCGTCGCCTGGTTGTACGAATGCGCCAGCGCATCGATCAGGCGCACCGTGCCGTGGCTGCGGTTGTCGGCGTTGCCGGGGCTCCAGTTGCGGCCGCGGCCGAGCTGCACCGTCACCGGCGAATCATCGACCCAGCTGGCCAGCGAATAGCGGTCCGGCTGCGCCAGGGCCAGCAGGTACACGAACGGCTTGAGCAGCGAACCGACCGGGCGCTGCGCCTCGATCGCACGATTGAAGCCGACCTCGGACACCTCACGGCTGCCGATCACCGCCAGCACGTCGCCGTTGTGCACGTCGGTCAGCACCATGCCTGCCTGCAGTTCAGGGCGACGCTGGCTTTCCAGCGACTTGATGGTGCGGGTCACCGCGCCTTCGGCATAGGCCTGCGCGGACGGCGACATGCCGGTCATCACGCTCAGGCCCGCGCCCTGCAGCGCAGATTCCGGATAGTCATGCGCAAGCTGCCGGCGGACCAGGTCGACGTAGGCGGGGAAGCGGTTGGCTGCCACCAGGCCCGGTGTCTTGGGCACACCCAACGGAGCCTTCAGCGCGCGCTGGTACTCGGCATCGTCGATCAGCGTGGCCTCGTGCAGCTTGCCCAGCACGAAGTTGCGGCGATCCAGCGCACGTTCCGGGTTGCGCCGCGGGTCGTAGAAGGACGGCCCCTTGACCAGGCCGATCAGCAGGGCGATCTGCTCGGTCTCCAGCGACTGCAGGTCACGCCCGAACCAGAATTCGGCGCCGGAGGACATGCCATGGATCGCCTGGCTGCCGCGCTGGCCCAGGTACACCTGGTTGAGATACGCCTCGAAAATCGTGCGCTTGTCGTAGCGCGCCTCCATGATCAGCGCGTACAGCACCTCATTGAACTTGCGGGTGAGCGTCTGCTCCTTGCCGATGCCAAGCAGGCCGCTGCGGGCCAGCTGCTGGGTGAGCGTCGAGGCGCCCTGGCGGCTCTGGCCACCGGAACGGATCGTCACCCACACCGCGCGCGCGATGCCGGACAGGTCGATGCCGTGATGGCGGTTGAAGTCCTTGTCTTCCACTGCCTGCAGGCCGGTCACCAGCAGGTCCGGCGCCTCGTCCATGCGGATCAGGCGGCGTTCTTCCTGCTTCTGGCCGTACAGCGTGGCGATGCGCGCCGGATCCAGCCGCGCGGCCTTCAGTGCCTTGCGGCTGTCGGCATCGCGCAGCGAGGCCACGCCGCCATCGGCCAGCGACAGCTCCACCCGGCGCGGCGCCACCCGGCCATCGACATCGTTGTAGCCACGACTGGAGATCACAAAGCGACCGCCGTTCACCGCATAGGTGGCCGGCTCCTTGCCCTGGCCGTCATCACGATAGGCGGAGGCGGCCAGTTCGGTCTTCAGCGTGGACGCATCCATCGCCTTGCCGGGGGTGAGCACCAGCGGGCGCGCATACACGCGCGTCGGGATCTGCCAGCGCAGCTCGCCGAAACGCTGGGTCACCTGCTGGTTCAGGTACAGCGTATAGGGAATGAGGAAACCCAATCCCAATGCGACCGCAGCCATGCTCCAGGTGATCAGCCGGCGCCGCCACAGCGGACCGCTGTCCTGCGGGTCGTCGTCGAAATCGTCGATGTCGTCGGAATCGTAGCGTCGGGGCACGGGAATGCGAGAATGTAGGGTCTGGCGAGTCTACCCCAGCCACTGCGGCTGGCGAGTTCTCCCGGGTTCCCCTGCTTAAGCTGGAGTTGCAACCGGATGGCGATGTCCCTGGCCGAGATCCGATACCTGATCAACCGCCTGTCGGGCCTGGCCCGCCGGAGCCTGGCAAGCCTGCGCACCCGCGGGTGGCGGGCCACCTGGCAACGCATCCGCGTGCACACCCAGCGCGCCGTTCCCGCGCCGCGCACGCCGCTGTTCCTGCCGCCGGCACGGGCTTTCGCTCCCTTCACGGTGCCGTTCAGCGAGTCGCCGGAGGTAAGCATCGTCATCCCGGTCTACAACCACGTCGACCACACCCTGGCCTGCCTCCGCGCCCTGGCGGCACACCCGCCCGCAGCCGCGTGCGAGATCCTGGTGGTGGATGACGGCAGCAGCGACGCCACCGCGCAGTGGATGCCGCAGGTGGCGGGGTTGCGCTATGAGGTGCGTGCGCACAACGGCGGCTTCATCGAAGCCTGCAACGAGGGTGTATCGCGCGCACGCGGCCGCTACGTGGTGCTGCTCAACAACGATACGGTGCCGCAGCCGGGCTGGCTCGACGCCCTGCTGTACACCTTCGGCAGCGTCCCCGACGCCGGCCTGGTCGGCAGCCAGCTGCTGTATCCCGATGGCCGCCTGCAGGAATCGGGCGGAGTGATCTTCGCCGATGGCAGTGGCTGGAGCTATGGCCGCTTCGAGGCCGCTGACGACCCGCGCTTTGCCAGCCTGCGCGACGTCGACTATTGCTCCGGTGCGGCGCTGATGCTGCCGCGTGCCCTCTGGCAGCAGCTGGACGGCTTCGATACCCGCTACAAGCCAGCGTACTACGAGGACACCGACCTGGCCTTCCGCGTGCGTGCACAGGGCCTGCGCGTGCTGGTGCAGCCGGCCAGCCGGGTGATCCACGACGAGGGCACCAGCAACGGCACCGACACCGGCAGCGGGGTGAAGGCCTACCAGGTGCGCAACCAGGCCATCTTCGCCGCCCGCTGGGCCACCGAGCTGGCCCGCCATCCGGCGGTGGGCGAAGTGCCGTCGCCGGCGCTGCTGCTGCGTGGCCGACGCCAGGTGCTGATCCTGGACGAGGAAGTACCGCAGCCTGATCGCGATTCCGGGTCGCTGCGCCAGGTCAATCTGATCCGCCTGCTGCTGCAGGGCGGTGCCCACGTGGTATTCGTCCCGACCCGGCGCGAGCATGCCGGCGCGGCGACCGAGGCGCTGCAGCGGATGGGCGTGGAAGTCTGGTACGCCCCCTTCCTGGACGGTGTGGCCGGCTGGCTGCGCAGCCATGGGTCGCGTTTCGACGTGGCGATGCTGGTGCGCCACCACGTCGCCCACGAGTGCCTGCCCCTGCTCAAGCGCTATGCGCCGCAGGCACGAACCGTGTTCGACACGGTCGACCTGCACTACCTGCGCGAACGCCGCGGTGCCGAAGTGGCGGGTGATGCGGCTCTGCTGCGCGCAGCAGAACGCACCCGCAGCAGTGAATTGGCAGTGATGGAGCAGTGCGACATCACCGTGCTGGTGAGTGCGGCCGAACGGGAGCAGCTGCAGGCCGATGCGCCACGGGTGCGGGTGGAGCTGATCTCCAACCTGCACGAGGTTGCCGGCGCCGGCGCCGTCTACGAGCAACGACACGATCTGGTGTTTGTCGGTGGCTTCCGCCATCCGCCGAACCTGGACGGGATGGAGTGGTTCATCGGCGAGGTCTTCGCCCACATCCGCGCCCGGCTGCCGGAGGTACGCCTGCACTGCATCGGCGCCGCGGCGCCGGAATCGTTGCTGGCACTGGCCGCACGCCACCCCGGCGTGCAGATGCACGGCTTCGTCGAGGACATCACGCCCTACATGGACGGCGCGCGCATTGCCATCGCACCGCTGCGGTTCGGTGCCGGCGTGAAAGGCAAGATCAACCTGAGCATGGCCCATGGCCAGCCGGTGGTCGGTACCACCTGCGCCGTGGAGGGCATGCACCTGCATCCCGGCCAGGACGTGCTGGTGGCCGATGACGCTGCCGGTTTCGCCGATGCGGTGGTCCGCCTGTACCAGGACCCGCAGCTGTGGCAGCAATTGTCCGATGCCGGCCTGGCCAACGTTGCCGAACATTTCTCACTCGATGCCGCCCGTGCGACCGTGCAGCGGGTGTTCTTCGCCTAGTCCGCCCGTCCACCGGCGCGGCGCAGGCGATCTTCAAACGCCGGCAGTTCGGCCAGATCCGGCTGCAGCAACCGCGCCTGTTCGGCGGCATGCGCGGCGAAGGCGAGGTCACCGTTACCGAGCCGCTCGCTGCCGATCGCCAGCCAGCGCTGGGCCAACCGCAGCCGCGCCGAGGGCAGTCCGGCTGCGGTCGGTGACAGGGTCTGCCAGGCCTGCAGGCAGGCGCCTGCCGCCTGCACGCGGTTCTGCCGCAGATTGTCGTCGAAGCAGCGTCGGCTGGCGGGCAGCAAGCGTGCGGCGGCCGCCTTCACCCGCGCATCGCGGGGAGCCAGCGACTGGGCTTCGCGCAACGCGTCGAACGCGCTGTGCCCGGGTGGGCTGATCCACTGCCCCGCGCGCTCGGCACGTTCGATCTTCCGCAGGTGGTCGCGAAGCTGGCGTTCGCGCTGCGCCGTGCTGACCGCGGGCTGCTGCAGAGCCCGCTGCGCCTGCTGCGCGCGCTGCAGGCGCTGCGCCAGTTGTTGCCGGACTGCCTGCGAAGCCCCCAGCTCCGCCGCCAGGGCCGCATCACGTTGCGCCGCATCGAACTGGAAGTCGTCGGCGGACTTCTGGCTGCGTGCAACCACTGCCTGCAGGGTCTGCTCACGCCCGCGCTGCGCATTGGAATCATCGGCGGCCACCACCAGCACCGCCTGGAAACCCTGGGCCGCAGCTTCCAGCTGCTGCCGTCGCAACGCACGCTGCGCCTGCCGCAGGCGCCGGTCGGCCGCGCGCGCGAGGGCCTCCTCGCTCGCCGGCAGATCGGCATGACCGGCATCGAACTGACGGGCACGACGCAGGAGCGCGGCCGCCTCGGCCAACTCCCCTCGCTCTGCCAGCGTGCGTGCCTGCAGCAGCAGGTCGCTCAGCGCATCTTCGCGCCCTTCCAGCGCCGGCAGGTTGTCCGGCTGCAGGGCCAGGATGCGCTGGAACAAGGGCAACGCACTGCTGTCGCCGTCATCCAGGCGTCCGGCCGCGAACGCGTTACGCGCCTGCGCCAACAACGCACCAATACCGGCTCCGGCGCTGCGTCGCGCCTGCAACTGGCGGGCGACCGCATCGGCGTCGCCCTGCGGCACCTGCAGCTCACGGGCCAGTGCCAGGGCCTGCGCGCTGCCGTCCAGGTCATCCGCCTGCAGGCGATCGCGCGCCTGTTGCAGCGCTGCCGCGCCGGTATTGGCCAGGCCCTGGCGCGCCTGCGGGCGATCACCGTCCAGCGCCAGCGCCGCCTGGTAGCGCTCGCGCGCACCACTGCCATCGGCATCGCTCAGGCGCCCAGCCGCCAATGCACGATCCCCCTCGGCCAGCAGCTGTTCGATCTGCGGCTCATCCCAGAACCAGTCTGCCAACGGCTTGCGCAGCAGGACCAGCAGCACGAACACGGCCAGCGCTGCGAGCAGCGCCCAGCGCCAGATCCGGCGCGCATGGCGCGCCTGCAGCCACCACCAACGCCCCTCGCGACGGACACGGTCCAGCGCAGGATGTTCAGCGCCATGCGGGCGATGCGGGGGCTCGCGTTCCATGCGTGCAGGGTAGCCGGGGCAGCGTGAAGCTCAGCCGAGGCGACGCGCCTCGCTCACGCCCGGCAGCGCATCGAGCTTGCCCAGCAGCGTCGACAACTGCCCGTAGTCACTGACCTTCAGGCGCAGCCGCAGATGGGCACGGCCACTGTTGCGCACGTTGTCACTGTGGATGTCGAGCACGTAGGCGTCTTCCTGGGCGATCAGGTTGGTGATGTCCTTCAGCAGCCAGCGGCGATCGACCGCATCGACCACGACGTCCACCTCGTAGCCGCCTCCGGCCTGGCCCCATTCCACCGGCAGGATGCGCTGCGGGCTGCTGGCCGCCAGCCGGGCCAGCGCGGCGCAGTCTGCACGATGCACGGTGACACCCCGGCTTCGGGTCAGGTAGCCGACGATCGGCTCGCCGGCCACCGGCTGGCAGCAGCGTGCCAGCTGCACCAGCAGGTTGCCTACGCCCTGCACGGTGAACTTGGACTTGCCCAGGTTCTCGCGGCGCGCGGTCGGCCGCGGCAGGGCCGGTGCGGGTGCGGGCTGGCTGGCGGCACGCTCCGCCTCCAGCAGCGCACGGCTGACCTGGTTCGGGCCGGTATCGCCCAGCGCCACCTGGATGTACAGGTCATCGACGCTGTCGGCATGGAACTTCTTCGCCGCCACAGCCAGGTCCGCGTGCTGCAGGCCCAGCCGCTTCAGCTCGCGCTCGAGCAGCTCGCGACCGGCCTGCACGTTGCGCGCGCGATCCAGCTTGTGGAACCAGCTGCGCACCTTCTCGCGCGAGCGGTTGCTGGCCAGGAAGCCGTTGGCCGGCATCAGCCAGTCGCGGCGCGGATCGGCCTCCTTGCCGGTCAGGATCTCGACGCGGTCGCCGCTGCGCAGGCGGTAGGTCAGCGGCACGATGCGGCCGTTGACCTTGGCGCCGCGGCAGCGGTGGCCCACCATGGTGTGCACCTGGTAGGCGAAATCGAGCGGCGTGGCGCCCTGCGGCAGGTCCAGCACCTCGTCCTTCGGGCTCAGCGCATAGACCCGGTCCTCGGTCAGCTCGGCATCAAGCGCCCCGGCCAGTTCATTGCCCTGCCCGTCCTGCGCCTGTTCCAGCAGCTGGCGCATCCAGGTGATCTTGCGGTCGAAGGACTTCTCCGCGCCCTTGCCACCTTCCTTGTACTTCCAGTGCGCGGCCACGCCCAGCTCGGCCTGCGAGTGCATTTCATGGGTGCGGATCTGCACTTCGATGGTGCGACCTTCCGGGCCGACCACGGCGGTATGCAGCGAGCGATAGTCGTTGGCCTTCGGGCGTGCGATGTAATCATCGAACTCGCTCGGTACCGGTGCCCACAGCGCGTGCACCACGCCCAACGCGGCATAACAGGCGGCAACGTCGTCGACCATCACGCGCACCGCACGGATGTCATACAACTGGTCGAAGGCCAGCCGCTTCTTCTGCATCTTCCGCCAGATGCTGTAGATGTGCTTCGGGCGGCCGCTGACTTCGGCCTTGATGCCCTGGGCGACCAGCTCGCGCGACAGCACCTTCTTGACGTTCTCGACGTAACGCTCGCGGGCGATGCGGGTTTCATCCACCTCGCGGGCGATGCGGCGGTAGGTTTCCGGTTCCAGGTGGCGGAACGCCAGGTCCTCCAGCTCCCACTTCAGCTGCCAGATGCCCAGCCGGTTGGCCAGGGGCGCGTGGATGTCGCGGGTCAGCTGGGCCAGCGCGCGCCGCTGCTCCTCGTCCAGCTTGTCGGCCGCACGCATCCTCGCGAGCTGGCGCGCCAGCAGGATCGGCACCACGCGCAGGTCGCGGATGATCGCCAGCAGCAGCCGGCGCAGGCCCTCACTGTTGCGCCCCGCCTCACGGCCGGCATGCAGCGCCCACACCGGATCGGCCGCATCCTGGCCATCCAGCAGGCCGGTCACCGCCGCCTTGTGGTTGCCCAGCGGTAGCTGGTCCAGGCTGGCGCGCAGGCCCGGCAGGTCGAACAGCAATGCGGCCACCACCGCGCCTTCGTCGGCCGAGAGCATCGCCAGCGCATCGAGGGTATCGCCCAGCACCGACCAGCTGGCACGCATCTGGTGGTCGCAATCCGGCGCTTCCCAATGCTCACGCAGGGCCTGGCGCAGCGGAGCAGGCAGCACCGCTGCCGAGGGACGGTTCAACAAGGCATCCAGGCCGGGGACGGAAGCGCGGTTCACAGCATCGAGCAGGCAAGACAGAGGCCCCTACACTAGCGCCGGCGCCGTTCAGGGACAATCACTGCACCCACCATCACCCGGCATGAAGACATGCCGCTACACTCGCCCACACACCCAGGAGAGACCCGCCATGCCTTCGATTGCCCCGCGCGTCCGCCCACGGCTGCTGGCCTGTGCCGCCGTGCTGCTGTCCCTGTCCGCGCCTGCGCTGGCCCAGCGCGTGGTGGAGGGCGACCTGCAGCAGCAGATGTCGCCCTCCGAGTTCAAGGCCGCCGGGCTGGACAAACTCAGTGCTGGTGAACTGGCCACGCTCAACCGCTGGCTGCAGGGCAAGGTCGAGGCGGCCACCACCCAGGCCGTCGCCGCAGCGCGCGAAGAAGGCCGCCAGGAAGTGATCAAGAAGAACCGCGGCTTCCTGGACTTCGGCAGCAGCGAACCGATCGAAAGCAACCTGCAGGGTGAATTCCGTGGATTCGGCCAGGGCCGCCGCTACGTGCTGCAGAACGGCCAGGAGTGGGAGCAGATAGACGCCACGCACTATTCCGGTGGCCGCAAGGACGCCCCGCGCGTCAGCATGCGCCCAGGGGTGATGGGCGCCTGGTATATGAAGGTGGACGGGGTGAACGTGCAGCCGAAGGTTCGCCGCACCAAGTAACGTCCGGGCATTCCGGCCGTGCCGGCTCCCTGCCCGGCCGGCCACGGTCGCCCGAGGGGGCGATCTGGGCGCGCTCAGGCCTGGCGCAATGCAGCCACGCGCTGCGCCAGCTTCTTCGCCGAGATACCGGTGCGTGCCCCCAGCTCCTGCGCGAACAGCGATACCCGCAGTTCTTCCAGATCCCAGCGCAGCGCCTGCCATTGCGGGCGATCACGCAGGCCCTGCTGCTCGCCCGCCTCCAGCGCTTCCAGGAACGGATGCAGTTCCAGCATGCGCGCCTGGTCACGCGGCGGATCACGCTTGGCACGTTCGGTGCGCAGGATCATCGCCTTCAGGTAACGCGGGTACTGCGCCAGCGCGTCGGCCGGCGTGTCGCGCAGGAAGCCGGGGTGGATCAGCCCGGACAGCTGCGCTTCCATGTCGTCCAGGTTGCCGCGCGCCCAGCCCATCAGCGGCGCCTCCAGCATCGGCTTCAGCTCCGCCACCAGCGCCAGGATGGATTCGGCCAGCTTCAGCCGCGACATCGCCTCGCCAAACAGGGCCTTGGCGGCATGCTCGCGGCGCTGCTCGAAGGCCGCCGCATCACGGATGTCTTCCAGGCCCTCGGCCAGCACCGCGTTCATCGCTGCATCGACCAGGTCACCACGCAGGCGCTCCTGCGATTCGATCGCGGCATACAACAGGCCGGTCTTGGCACCGACCGGCAGCTGCTTGCGTGCCTGCTTCACCTTGTCGGCCAGGGCGATCTCCAGCAGGCGGCGCACGCCCAGCGGATGGGCGTCCTGCGCCTGCTGGCGGTCGGCGAAGATGCGCAGCGCCACGCTGTCGCCCTCGTCCAGCAGCGCCGGATAGGCCGGCACGCCGGCTTCACCGGGTACCTGCAGCGGAATCGGCGTGGCCGGGAACGTGCGCAGGCCGTCAGCCGCCATCTCGCGCCCGGCACGCGCGGCGAAGGCATCGCCAGCACGGCCACCGAATTTCGCGCGCAGCGCTTCCAGATCACGCGAGGTGGCCAGCACCTTGCCCTGTTCGTCGCGCAGCCGCAGGTTCATGTGCAGGTGTGGCTCGATCGAACCCGGCTCGAAATCCAGTGCGGTCACCGTCGCGCCGGTCGCACGTGACAGGAAGCGCGCCAGCTCACCGGTGATGGCATCCGCGCTGGGCTGCGGGAAGGCCTCGTAGAACGCGCGACCGAAGTCCGGCGCCGGCACGTAGTTGCGGCGCATCGCCTTGGGCAGGCTGCGGATCAGTGCCGAGGCCTTGTCGGCGACAAAGCCCGGCGCCAGCCAGCCCAGCTGCACCGGGTCCAACGCGTTGAGCAGGTGCAGTGGCACGTCCAGGGTGACGCCATCGTCGTCGGCCCCCGGTTCGAAGCGGTAGTGCAGCGCCAAGCGCGCCTGGCCCAGCGCCAGGTACTTCGGATAGCGCTCCTGTTCGCTGCCCTCACCGGGCAACAGGTCTGCCAACGACCAGTGCAGCGCCTTGCGCTGTTCCGGCGCCAGCCCTTTCCACCAGCTATCCAGTCCCGCCGCCGAGTGGATCTGCGGCGGCACCCGGTCCAGGTACCAGCGTGCCTGCCAGTCTTCGTCGGCAACGATGCCGGCGCGGCGCAGCTTGGCTTCTTCCTCGCGCGCGACCTCCAGCACTTTCTGGTTGTCGGCGACGAAACTGGCGCGGGTATTGATCTCGCCGGTCACCAGTGCCTGGCGCACGAAGATGTCATGCGCCTCGCCCGGCGCGATGCGGCCGTAATGGACCGGCTTCTTCGGTGCCAGCACCAGGCCGAACAGGCTGATCTGCTCAGACGCCAGCACCTGGCCCTGCGCGCGCGACCAGTGCGGGTCGAAGTGCTTGCGCAGCAGCAGGTGCGGCAGTTCGGCGATCACCCAGTCCGGCTCGATCGCGGCCAGGGTCATGCCCCATACCTTCTGCGTATCCAGCAGGTTGGCCACCAGCAGCCACGGCGGTGGCCGCTTTGCCAGCGCCGAACCGGGGAACGGCAGGAAGCGGCGCTGGCGTGGTGCCTGGAAATCGCCCTTCTCGGTGCGGTGGCCGATCTGCGTCGGCAGGCCCGCCACCAGTGCCCGGTGCAGGGTCTGGTAGGCAGCAGCGCGTACACGTTCGCTGAAGCCGCCGCCCACGGGCGCCTGTTCCTTCTGCGCGCGCACGGCCACCGGTGCCGGTGCGGCCTCGGCCTTGCCTTCGCGGGCCAGGCGCGCGGCACGATGCAACTGGCCGCGGGTGGCCTTTACTGCGGCCGCGTCATCACGCGCCGGTGCCGGCGCACTGCTGCCGGCCAGCAACGGTGCCATCGACGCCTCGCTGGCCTCTTCCTTCCAGCCCAGTTCCTCGCACAGCAGCCGCAGCTGGCGATGCAGCTCGCGCCACTCGCGCATGCGCAGGAAGCCGAGGAAATGACGTCCGCACCAGTCGCGCAGCTTGGACTGGGTCAGGTCTTCATGGGCCTGCCGGTAGGCATCCCACAGGCGCAGCACGCCGACGAACTCGGAGCGGCCATCGGCGAACTGCGCATGCGCGCTGTCGGCCGCACCACGCGCTTCCGGCGGGCGTTCGCGCGGGTCCTGGATGCCCAGGAACGAGGCAATCACCAGCATCGGCCGCAGGCATCCGGCGGCCTGCGCGGCGACCAGCATGCGCGCCAGCTTCACGTCCACCGGCAGGCGCGCCATCTGCTTGCCGATGGTGGTCATGCGCCGCTCGGCATCGATCGCGCCCAGCTCGGTCAGCTGCTGCCAGCCATCGGCCACCGCCCGCTCGTCCGGTGCCTCCAGGAACGGGAACTCCTCGATGCGGCCCAGGCCCAGCTGCAGCATGCGCAGGATCACGCCGGCCAGGCTGGAGCGGCGGATTTCCGGATCGGTGAACTCCGGCCGCGCCTGGAAATCCGCCTCGGCATACAGGCGGTAGCAGATGCCTTCGGCGATACGACCGCAGCGACCCTTGCGCTGGTTGGCGCTGGCCTGCGAGATCGGCTCGATGTGCAGGCGATCCAGCTTGTTGCGCGGGCTGTAGCGCTTGACGCGGGCGAAGCCCGGATCGACCACGTAGCGGATGCGTGGCACCGTCAAAGAGGTCTCGGCCACGTTGGTGGCCAGCACGATGCGCCGGTTCGGCCCGGGGTTGAATACCCGGTCCTGGTCCTGGTTGGACAGGCGTGCGTACAGCGGCAGTACCTCGGTATTGCGGTACTTGCGCCGTTCCAGCGACTGGTGCGCATCGCGGATCTCGCGCTCGCCCGGCAGGAAGATCAGCACGTCGCCGCGTGCGTCCAGGCGGGTGATCTCGTCGATGGCCGACACGATGGCATCGTTGACGGTGCGCTCGCCCTGGTCTTCGCCCTCGCCTTCCAGCGCGCGGTAGCGCACTTCCACCGGGTAGGTACGGCCTTCGACGCTGATCACCGGCGCATTGTCGAAATGCTGGGCGAAGCGTTCGGTGTCGATGGTGGCCGAAGTGACGATCAGCTTCAGGTCCGGGCGCTTGCGCAGCAGCTGCTTCAGGTAGCCCAGCAGGAAGTCGATGTTGAGGCTGCGTTCGTGTGCCTCGTCGACGATGATCGTGTCGTAGTTCGACAACCAGCGGTCGCTGGCGATCTCCGCCAGCAGAATGCCGTCGGTCATGAACTTGATGCGGCTGTCGTCGCTGACCTTGTCATTGAAGCGCACCTGGTAGCCTACCAGCTGGCCCAGTTCGCTCTGCAGTTCCTGCGCCACGCGGCTGGCCACCGCACGTGCGGCGATCCGTCGCGGCTGGGTGCAGCCGATCATGCCGGCCTGGCCACGGCCTGCGGCCAGGCACAGTTTCGGCAGCTGGGTGGTCTTGCCCGAACCGGTTTCACCGGCGATCACCACCACCTGGTGGTCGCGGATCAGTTTGATGATCGCATCGGCTTCACGCGCAATCGGCAGCTGCGGGTCCAGAGTAATGGACGGCTGCTGTTGCGCCCGCACCTGCCGGCGCTGCACCGACGCCTGCAAGGCCTGCTCGAAAGTAGCGGCCAGTGCCGCATCCTGCGGCTTGGCCTGGCAACGCGAGAGCATTCCCAGCAAACGGCCCCGGTCGCGGCTCATGGCGCCGTCGATGGCGGCGCGCTGTCGGCGCAGGCGGGGCGATGGATTTTTATCGATAGAGTTCATCAATCGGTTCGTTCAAAACTTTGAAAGCGACCAGTCATCACGACCGGTTTATTGTGAAGGCCAACGATTCCACAAGGAGGAACCCCATGGCGAAGACCAAGAGCACGACCAAGGCCAAGACCGGCAAGCAGAAGCTTGCAGCGGCTGCACCGTCGGCACCGAACATCGATATCGGGATCACCCAGGGCGACCGCAAGAAGATCGCCGACGGTCTGTCGCGCTTCCAGGCCGACGCGTTCACGCTCTACCTGAAGACGCACAACTTCCACTGGAACGTGACCGGGTCGATGTTCAATTCGCTGCACACCATGTTCGAGACGCAGTACACCGAGCAGTGGGCGGCCTTGGACGACGTGGCCGAGCGCATCCGCGCGCTGGGCTTCAATGCCCCGGGCTCCTACCGGGAGTTCGCTGCGCTGACCTCGATCGCCGAGGAACCGGGCCTGACCGACAGTGCGGACTGGCGTGAAATGGTACGCCAGTTGGTGGTCGCCAACGAAGCGGTATGCCGTACGGCACGTGAAGTCCTGGACGTGGCGGCCAAAGGGGACGACGCCCCGACCGAGGATCTGATGACCCAGCGCCTGCAGACCCACGAGAAGTACGCCTGGATGCTGCGCTCCCTGCTCCAGTAAGAGTTGGGGGTGGTTCGGCAGGGCTGCGCCCTGCACCCGCAGAGGCAACTGCAACGGCAACGGCCGGAGCAAAAGCGGGTTTCCTGTGGGTTGGCGGGGTGGGGGGGGGGGGGGGGGGGGCCCCGGGCCACGTGCAAGTATCGCGGGGGGCGCCCCCACACGCCCAACCCCCCCCCCCACCCCCCCCCCCCCCCCCCCCCCCCCCCCCCCCCCCCCCCCCCCGCCAACCCACAGGAAACCCGCTTTTGCTCCGGCCGTTGCCGTTGCAGTTGCCTCTGCGGGTGCAGGGCGCAGCCCTGCCGAACCACCCCCAACTCTTACTGGAGC
>NZ_JAVFVN010000974.1:0-10432 GCF_030910085.1 Stenotrophomonas maltophilia group sp. RNC7
GCGGCATGGGCCCGAGGCATGCCTCGGGCGGGTTGGGCAGGACGCCCAACCCCGGTCTTGCCGTGTGCGCAGGACAGCGCACACGAGCAAGCCGCGGCCAAGCCCCCATGGACGGGTTGACGGCGTCCCCCTCAACCGGACCCACCCCGCCCACCCCCAGGAACCCAGCTTCTGCCGTTGCTCTGGCTCTGGCCGTTGCTCAGGCCTCTGCGGGTGCAGGGTGCAACCCTGCAAAAGAAACACCACCCTACGCCAGCGTCGGTTGTGCATTCGGCCCCCGCGCACTACGATCCTGCGGTTCGCGCGCGTGCGCGCCCGTACTCCTGCTGAGCGCCCCGTGCGCCGCATCTGCCAACCCGAGGTATCCATGGTCATCAAACCGCGCGTCCGCGGCTTCATCTGCGTCACCACCCACCCGACCGGCTGCGAGGCCGCGGTCAAGCAGCAGATCGACTACATCCGCGCGCGTCCGCCGATCCAGAACGGTCCCAAGCGTGTGCTGGTGATCGGCGCCTCCACCGGCTACGGCCTGGCCGCACGCATCACCGCTGCCTTCGGCAGTGGCGCTGCCACCCTCGGCATCTTCTTCGAACGACCGGGCAGTGAAACCAAGCCGGGTACCGCGGGCTGGTACAACTCGGCCGCGTTCCACAAGTACGCCGACGAAGCCGGCCTGTATGCCAAGAGCATCAATGGCGATGCCTTCTCCGATGAAGTGAAGGCGAAGACCATCGAAATGATCAAGGCCGATCTGGGCCAGGTCGACCAGGTTGTCTACAGCCTGGCAGCGCCGCGCCGCAAACACCCGAAGACCGGCGAGATCATCAGCTCCACGCTGAAGCCGATCGGCGAGCCGATCACCCTGCGCGGGCTGGATACCGACAAGGAAGTGATCACCGAGACCACCCTGCAGCCGGCCACCCCGGAAGAAATCGCCGGCACCGTCGCGGTGATGGGCGGCGAGGACTGGCAGATGTGGATCGATGCGCTGGCCGATGCCGGCGTGCTGGCCAATGGTTGTACCACCACGGCCTTCACCTACGTGGGCGAAGAGATCACCCAGGCAATCTACTGGAATGGCTCGATCGGCGCGGCCAAGAAGGACCTGGACACCAAGGTGCTCGGCCTGCGCGAAAAGCTGGCGAAAATCGGCGGCGACGCGCGTGTGTCGGTGCTGAAGGCCGTGGTGACCCAGGCCAGCTCGGCCATTCCGACCATGCCGCTGTACCTGTCGCTGCTGTTCAAGGTGATGAAGGAAAAGGGTACTCACGAAGGCTGCATCGAGCAGCTCGACGTGCTGTACGACATCCTTTACGGCGGCAGGGCCGATGGCACGGCGGTCGACCGCCTGCGCCATGACCTGGTCGATGGCGACGGCCACACCGTCGCGCTGGTCGATGAGGAAGGCCGCCTGCGTGCGGACTACAAGGAAATGGCCGCAGACGTGCAGGGCAAGGTGGTCGCGCTGTGGCCGCAGGTGACCAACGAGAACCTGTACGAAATCAGCGACCTGGCCGGTTACAAGGCCGACTTCCTGCGTCTGTTCGGTTTTGGCGTGGAGGGCGTCGACTACGAGGCCGACGTCAACCCGGACGTGAAGATCGGCAACCTGGTCGACATGACCTGATCAAGCAGAAGGCCGGCGAAAGCCGGCCTTCTCGTTTGTGTAGAGCCGAGCCATGCTCGGCTCCTCTTCGCTTGAGTCCCGCAGCCGAGCATGGCTCGGCTCTACAGAGAGGCGTTACCCGAATTCGAACCCCATCTCCGGCAACGCCGGGCCGACGAAATCGCCCTGCACGTAATCCACGCCGGCACTGAACAGCAGCGTCATCGAGTTGGCATCGCTGACGAATTCGGCAATGGTGCAGATGCCCGCTTCCTGAGCACGCGCGGTGATCTGGCTGATGCGGTCGATGTTCTCGCGGGTGGCGGCCAGGTCGCTGGTGAAGCCCCGGTCCAGCTTGAGGAACTGCGGCTGGAAGTGGGCCAGCAGCTGGAACGAGTCCAGCCCGGAACCGAACTGCTCCAGGCCGATGCGGCAGCCCAGTGGCGCCACTTCGGCAAGGAACTGCTGTGCACTGCGCAGGTGGGTGAACACCTTCGCTTCCGGTGCATGCAGCCACAGCCGTTCGCCGGGCACGCCCTGTGCCTGCAGCTCGCGGCGCAGGGTGGCGATCATCTGTGGGTCATCGAACGATTCCGGCGTGACCTTCACCAGCACCTGGGTGGCATGACCCGCACGTGCCCGTTCGCCCAGCACCGCGATCGCCTGCGAAACCACCCAGCGGTTGATGTCGGCCAGCAGGCCGTGTTCCTCGGCGATGCCCAGGAACGCGGTCGGGCTCAGCAGCTCGCCATTGTTTTCCAGGCGCAGATAGGCTTCGTACAGTTCCAGTGGTTCGCCCTGCAGGTTCAGCACCGGCTGGTAGTGGAGCTGGAAACCGTCGCCGGCCAGCGCCTCGCGGATGCGCGCCACCCAGCGCTGCACACGCTCTTCCTCGACGCGGTCAGCGGCAGCCGGGTCGAAGATGCGGCAGGTGTTACCCAGCTCGGCTGCAGCCTGGGTGCATTCGCTGGCGCGCGCCAGCACCTGGCCGATGCTGGCGATCTTCTCACCGACCTGCACGCCACCGATGCTGACCGTCACCGTGGCCGAGCGTGCACCGATGCTGAAGACGTGCGCGGCGTAGGCTTCTCGGATGCGCTCGGCCAGCGCCACGGTCTGTGCATAGGGCCCGGCCTGCAGCACGGCGAAATTGTGCTCGCCGAAACGGGCCAGTTGCGCATCCTCGCCAACCACTTCGGCCAGCAGGGCGGCGAGGGCGCCGATCAGGGTGTCGGCCGAGGCCAGGCCGATATCCGGCAGCAGGCGTGCGTAGTGGTCCGGCTCGATCAGCAGCAGGCCGAACTGGCCCTCGCTGCGCCCGGCCTGGGCCACCGCGCTTTCCAGCTGCAGCATGAAGGTCGGGCGATTGAGCAGGCCGGTGACCTGGTCGCGCTGGCGCAGGTCCTCGACCTCGCGTGCCAGTTCGGGGTCGAACTCCATGCGGCGGCGGAGCACCACCTGCAGGCAGGACTCGCCCTCGTAGGTGGCCGCCGCAAATTCCATCGTCGCCGGGAACGCACTGCCGTCCTGGTGGCGCGCGTCGAGCTGGTACTGGGGCGGCGGCGCCTCGCCACGGCTGAGGCCCTTCAGCAGCTGCTTGAAGCCCTCCACGTGCTGGGCGGCGACCATGTCCAGCAGCGAAATGCCTTCTATGTCGTCGAAATGCTCGTAGCCGAACATCTCCAGGTAGGCGTCGTTGGCGCGGATGTGCATGCCTTCATGCACGTAGGCGATGGGGTCGCGCGAGGAGGCGATCAGCGCGTCGCAGCGGCGCTCGGTCTCGCGCATCTGCGCCTCGATGCGGCGCAGGCCACGGCGCGCCTGCAGGTCCACCCACTGGTCGCGGACCACGGCGAGCAGGTGCTCGGGGCGCTGGCGCAGGGCAAGGGCACGGATGCCATGGCTGCTGGCCTGCACCAGTTCGTCCTCGTCGATGCGCTCGGCCAGCAGCACCAGCGGGATGTCCTTGCCGCTGGCGGCGATGTGCTGGGCTGCCAGCTGCAGCGGAATGCCCTGCGACGGCGAGGCAAGCACCAGGTCGATGGCCTGGCTGGTCAGCACCTGGGCCAGCTCGGCTGCATCCTGTGGGCGCCACGGGCGTACCGCGATGCCGCTGTTGCGCAGGGTGCTGACGATGGCTTCGGCATTCTCGCCGCTGTCATCGACGATCAGCAGGCGGATGGTGATGTCGTTCGCGTTCTGCATGCACTGCTCCCCAATCTGCGAATCTAGATACACGATGCGCGGCGAACCGTCCATGCGCGTCCCCCTTGCGCGCATGGAACGGCGAAGTGGTTCACACCACGCCGCCCGCTGCGTGCCCGCTTGCCCAGGCCCATTGGAAGTTGTAGCCGCCCAGCCAGCCGGTCACGTCCAGCACCTCGCCAACGAAGTGCAGGCCGGGGACGCGCTTGGATTCCATCGTTGAGGATGACACTTCGGCGGTGTCCACGCCGCCCAGGGTGACCTCGGCGGTGCGGTAGCCTTCGGTGCCGCTGGCCACCAGCGGGAATGCGCCCAGCAGCTGCGCAGCCTGGCGCAGCACCGGCTCGTCCAGCTGGCGCACGGGGCGGTCGGGCAGCCAGTGCTCGCACAGCCGCTGTGCCAGCCGCTTCGGCAGTACCTCGCCCAGCACCGTGCGCAGCTCGGCGGCGGGGCGGTCGCGCTTCATCTGGCGCAGCCACTCGCCCGCATCCTGGCCCGGCAACAGGTCCAGCTCCAGCGCATCGCCGGGCTGCCAGAACGAAGAGATCTGCAGGATGGCCGGGCCGCTCACGCCACGATGGGTCAGCAGCATGAAGTTCTGGAAGCTCTTGCCGTTGCAGCGCGCCTCGATTGGCAGTGCGACGCCGCTGAGGTCGGCCAGCCGCTCCTGGTGCTTGCCGCTGAGGGTCAGCGGTACCAGCCCGGCGCGGGTCGGCAGCACCTGGTGGCCGAACTGGCGGGCCACTTCATAGCCAAAGCCGCTGGCCCCCATGCTGGGAATCGACAGGCCACCGGTGGCAACCACCAGCGAGGCGCAATGGAACAGGCCGTGCGTGGTGTGCACGCGGAAACCATCGCTGCCATGCTCGATGCGCTGCACGCTGCAGTCGGTACGGATCTGTACGCCGGCCGCCTGGCATTCGTCCACCAGCATTTTCACGATCTGCTTGGAGGAGACATCGCAGAACAACTGCCCCAGTTCCTTTTCGTGATACGCGATGCCGTGTTTGTGCACCAGCTCGATGAAGTGCCAGGGCGTGTAGCGGGCCAGCGCCGACTTGCAGAAGTGCGGGTTGGCCGACAGGAAGTTGGCCGGGGTGGTGCCGGTGTTGGTGAAGTTGCAGCGGCCACCGCCGGACATCAGGATCTTCTTGCCGACCTTGTTGGCATGGTCGATCACCTGCACCTGGCGGCCGCGCTGGCCGGCAGTGATCGCGGTCATCAGCCCGGCTGCGCCGGCGCCGATGACCACCACGTCACAACGGATCGTGCTCATGCCTTGGCGCGCTTGCGCCAGGTCGGGATCACGTCGAGCTGCATCTGATCGTTGAGCAGCTGCACTTCACCGTCCTGGATCAGCACGCTCCAGCGCATCGCGCGCTGGATCTGCTGGCCCCACAGCTCTACGAAGGCACCGTCGAGGTCGACCACCGAAAGATTGTCGAAGCGCGCCAGGCCCTTGCCCTGCTTGCCCCACCAGATCTCCGAGGCGTTGCCGCCATAGTTGACCACCTGCACCTGGCGGCTGCGGTTGCTGGCCTTGCGGATGCGCGATTCGTCCGGATGGCCCAGGTCGATCCACTGCAGGATGTCGCCGGTGTAGTCGTGTTCCCACAGGTCGGGTTCGTCATCGGTGCTCAGGCCGCGGCCGAACTCCAGGCGGTCGCCGGCGTTCAGCGCGAAGGCGAGCAGGCGCACCATCAGGCGCTCGTCGGTCTCGGACGGATGCTGGGCCAGGGTCAGGTTGTGGGTCGCGTAGTAGCCGCGATCCATGTCGCTGATCTGCAGTTCGGCCTTGCGGATGGTGGCGGTAAGAGCCATGGGGGATCCGTGGACTAAAGAGGACAATGATAGAGGTTTGCTCCGGGGGTGTCCGTGGCCGGGCTGTCTGCGCAGCGTCAACGGTGGCACGCTTGCGTTCTTTCCCGTGGCCGGAGTGGACGCCATGACCTTGCCCAGCCGACTGCAGTTGCCGCCCGGGCCCTGGGCCACCCTGCTGGATGGCCTGTGTGCGCGTTTCCCGCGCATCGACCGCGCGCAATGGCAGGACCGTTTCGCCCGAGGCCGTGTGCAGGATGCGCGGGGCAGGGCATTGGCGCCGGACATGCCCTGGCAGGTGGGGCTGGAAATCCTGTACTTCCGCGAGGTGGCCGACGAGCCGGTGATTCCCTTCGCCGAGACCATCCTGCATCTGGATGCGCATCTGCTGGTGGCCGACAAGCCGCACTTCCTGCCGGTGACGCCGGCCGGTGGCTATGTGCGCGAAACTCTGCTGGCGCGCCTGGTCGCACGCACCGGCAACACCGAACTGGCGCCGTTGCACCGCTTGGACCGGCTGACCGCCGGCCTGGTGCTGTTCTCGACCCAGGCAGCCACGCGTGATGCCTACCAGCGGCTGTTCCGCGAGCGGCGCCTCGAGAAGACCTATGAGGCGCTGGCACCGGCGCTGCCGGGGCTGGAGTTTCCGCTGCAGCGGGACAGTCGTCTGGTGCCGGGGGAGCCGTTCTTCCGCATGGCTGAAGTGCCGGGCGAGCCCAATGCGCGCAGCCGGATCGAGCTGATCGAGGCCGAAGGGCCGGTCTGGCGCTACCGGCTGCGGCCGGAAACCGGCCGCAAGCATCAGTTGCGCGTGCACATGGCCATGCTGGGGGCGCCGATCGTGGGTGACGACCTGTACCCGCAGCTTCGGCAACGGCCACTGGATGTGGCCGAGTCACCGCTGCAGCTGCTGGCGCGGGCCCTGGCCTTCGACGACCCGTTGAGTGGCGCACGACGGATGTTCAGCAGCGGCCGCAGCCTGAGCCTTATGGCTTAGGGCGGCCAGGCGCTCAGCGGGCCGGGCGTCGCGCCAGCCAGCGGTCCAGCTCGGCGGCGAACAGCTGCCGGTCGCGGGGTCCCAGGGGCGGCGGTCCGCCAGTCTGGACCCCGGCGCCGCGCAGTTCCTCCATGAAATTGCGCATCGACAGCCGCTCGGCCATGTTGTTCGGGGTGTACAGCTGGCCGCGCGGGTTCAGCGCCACGGCCTTTTTCTCCAGCACCAGCGCAGCCAGTGGGATGTCCTGGGTGACGACCAGGTCTCCGGCGGCGACCCGCTCGACGATGGCGCTGTCGGCCACGTCCAGGCCCTGCGGCACCTGGATCGAGCGCAGCCAGCGTGAGGGCGGGGTGCGGATCCACTGGTTGGCGACCAGGGTCAGTTCGATCCCCACCCGTTCAGCTGCACGAAACAGGATGTCGCGAATGACAGTGGGACAGGCGTCCGCGTCCACCCAGATGCGAGAGGGCGCGTATTCAGCGGGGGTTTCAGCTTCAGTCATTTCCCCAGTGTAGGGTAGGAAAAACCTGAATGGGGGCTCGGGGTTAGCCGCGAACGGCTGCCAACCCTTGTCACGCCTAGCGGGTGACCTGGTCCCATGAACGTCGGGACTATCGCTTTTTGCGGAAAACACGCGTATCGTGCGACCCACTGTGTTTGCTAGGGTCACCGTGAATCGTGGCCTGGTGCAGTTGATCTCACGATCCGCTCATCGATCCGCTTTACCAACGCCTGCAACTCAGTCTCGGCCCCGATACCCGGTGGCTGCGATTTTTTTCAACATGTGTTTCAGGAGTTAGTAAAATGTCTGAACGTCAGACCGGCACCGTCAAGTGGTTCAACGACGCCAAGGGCTTCGGCTTCATCACCCCGGAAAGCGGCCCGGACCTGTTCGTGCACTTCCGTGCGATCCAGGGCACCGGCTTCAAGACCCTGCAGGAAGGCCAGAAGGTTACCTTCATCGCCGTCCAGGGTCAGAAGGGTATGCAGGCTGACCAGGTGCAGGCGGTCTAATCCGTCTGCTACCGTTGGGTAGCCAGAACGCCGGAAGCGAGAGCTTCCGGCGTTTTTTATTGCCCGCTGTTTTTTGTAGAGTCGAGCCACGCTCGACTGGTTTCAAAGACAGTGGAGCATGGCTCGACTCTACAAAGGGCATGCAGCCGGCGCGGTAGGATGGAGGCCTTCCCGAGGATCGTCCCCATGCGCATCGTTCATCACCTGGAAAACTCCCGTTCGCTGCGCGTGCTGTGGATGCTGGAGGAGCTGGGGCTGGACTACGAACTGCGCCGCTATCCGCGTGACCCTAAGACGCTGCTGGCACCGCCGGAACTGCGCAACGTGCATCCGCTGGGCAAGTCGCCGGTACTGCAGGATGGCGAGCTGGTACTGGCCGAGTCCGGCGCGATCCTCGACTACCTCGCGGACCGCTACGACACCCAGCGCCAGCTGTCGCCGTCGCCGATGCCGGCCGATGGTGCCGAGCGCATCGCTTACCGCTACTGGCTGCACTACGCCGAAGGCTCGGCGATGCCGCCGCTGCTGCTGACCCTGGTGATGGGCCGCATCCGCAACGCGCCGATGCCGTTCTTTGCGCGCCCGATCGCACGCAGCATTGCCGACAAGGCCGAGCGCGGCTTCATCGGCCCGCAGCGGCGGCTGCATCTGGACTGGATGGAGCGCCGCCTGGCTGAAAGCCCGTGGTTTGCCGGTGAGCGCTTCAGTGCGGCCGACATCCAGATGAGCTTCCCGATCCAGGCTGCTGCCGCACGGGGTGGTGGCCTCGACGACAAGCCGGCACTGCGTGGCTTCCTCAAGCGTATCGGCGAGCGCCCGGCCTACCAGCGTGCCGAGGCCCACGGCGGCCACCTGCAGGCGCTCAGCGGCAATTGAGGAGGGCGGCCGTCGCCCCCATCTTCAGCACCATGGATACCGACAGCCCCCGTTTCGACAACCGCCTGCTGCAGTCCCTGCCGGGCGACCCCGAATCCGGCCCGCGCCGGCGCGAAGTGCTGGGCGCGGCCTGGTCGCCGGTGATGCCGACCCCGGTGACGGCGCCCACGCTGCTGGCCTGGGCACCGGACGTCGCCGCGATGCTTGGTTTCGATACCGCTGAGGTCGAGAGCGAAGGCTTCGCGCAGGTATTTGGCGGCAATGCACTGTATGCCGGCATGCAGCCATGGGCCGCCAACTACGGCGGCCATCAGTTTGGCCACTGGGCCGGCCAGCTCGGCGATGGCCGTGCGATCTCGCTGGGTGAACTGGTCGCGCCGGATGGCCGCCACTGGGAGCTGCAGCTGAAGGGTGCTGGCCCGACGCCATACTCGCGCGGCGCCGATGGGCGCGCAGTGCTGCGCTCATCCATCCGCGAATTCCTCTGCAGCGAGGCCATGCACCACCTGGGCGTGCCGACCACGCGCGCATTGTCGCTGGTGGGTACCGGCGACGACGTGGTGCGCGACATGTTCTACGACGGCCACCCGCGTGCAGAACCCGGCGCCATCGTATGCCGGGTGTCGCCGTCGTTCCTGCGCTTTGGCTCCTTCGAGCTGCCGGCGTCGCGCGGGGAAACCGCCCTGCTGCAGCAGCTGGTCGATGCCTGCATCGCGCGTGATTTCCCCGAACTGGAAGGGCAGGGCGAGGCGCTGTACGGCGACTGGTTCGCGCAGATCGCGGTGCGCACCGCCGAGATGATCGCGCACTGGATGCGCGTCGGCTTCGTGCATGGCGTGATGAATACCGACAACCTGTCCGTGCTCGGCCTCACGCTCGACTACGGTCCCTACGGCTGGGTTGAGGATTTCGATCCGGACTGGACGCCGAACACCACCGACGCGCAGGGTCGCCGCTATCGCTTCGGTACCCAGCCGCAGGTCGCGTACTGGAACCTGAGCCGGTTGGCGCAGGCACTGTCGCCGCTGTTCGCCGATGTCGCACCGCTGCAGGCCGGTGTGGCGGCTTACCAGTCCACCTTCGTGGCCTGCACGCGCCGCGACGCCGCAGCCAAGCTCGGCCTGGCCGCGGCCGACGATGACGACCTGCAGCTCTACCTGCGCTGGCAGCAGCTGATGCAGGACGGCGGCATGGACATGACCCTGGCCTGGCGCGCGCTGATGCGGATCGATCCGATGGCGCCCGATGCGGGCGTGCTGGACGCGGTGTACTACGACGAGGCGCGCCAGCAGGCGGTGCAGCCACCGTTGCAGCAGTGGCTGCAGGACTACGCAGCGCGCCTGCGCAGCGATCCGCTGTCGGCCAGCGAACGCCTGGCGAAGATGGCAGCGGCCAACCCGCTGTACGTGCTGCGCAACTGGTTGGCGCAGGAGGCCATCGACCGCGCCGAACAGGGCGACCTCGACGGTGTTCATGCGTTGCAGGACGTACTGCGCGATCCATACACCGAGCGTACCGGCCTGGAACACTTCGCCGGCAAGCGCCCGGCGTGGGCCGACAACCGCGCCGGCTGCTCGATGCTGTCCTGCAGTTCCTGAGGCTGGGTTTCGGCAGGGCTGCGCCCTGCACCTGCAGAGGCCACCGCGCAAGCAACGGCCAAAGCCAAAGCGGCTCTGGATTGCTGATGGTCTGGCGGGACGGTGTGGGGCTGCAGGACACGCCGTAAACCCGTCCATGGGGGCTCGATGGCGCCATCCATGGCGCCAACGGTCCTGCAGCCCCACACCGCCCCACCTCCGACAGATTCCCGCTGCTGTGGGTAGGTGTCGACCTTGGTCGACACGGTAGATCCACGCCATGCGTGGATGCTCTTCGTTCAATCTTCGAAATACTCGATTTCGATGAAGATTCATCCA
>NZ_JAVFVN010000976.1:0-594 GCF_030910085.1 Stenotrophomonas maltophilia group sp. RNC7
AATTTGTTTAGAACTTGTAAAAAAATTTGGAGTTGAGGAATCCGTAGTTGAAATAAAGGAACCCAACGGAGAGTTTAAAGAAAGTAAACCAAAAAGGTATAATTTAAAGGCTTTTATCATTTCATGGATATTTGGATTAGTTTGGTCAGTTTTGGTTGTTTTTTACGCCATATCAATAGGAGAGTATAAGTAATGAACAAAAAAATATATTGGTTCGTAATATGCTCATTGGCATTCGTGTTAGTATTTCTAATGTTCAGAGATATAAACTTTTCTCTTTCATTTCAGGAATTTTTCAGCTCAGGGGCTTCTTCTATTCTTGCAATAATTTCGCTAATACTAAGTATATATATTTATATTTCTGAAAGAAATAAACATAAATAGCATTAAACCTGATGGAATTGTTTATTTACTCATAGTTTTGATGTAGAAGCATCTATTTTGATTGATCACAAAAAAATAGATGCTTTTTATTTTTGTTAGTGAATATGTTCATTGGCTTTAGGGAAAGAATTTAACTTGTTAAATAAAATTTGTCCAAATTTAATAAACGTATAGTTTATAATTTTTTTGGTCAATAATCTTTTTTTGTTT
>NZ_JAVFVN010000980.1:0-426 GCF_030910085.1 Stenotrophomonas maltophilia group sp. RNC7
ATAGTATCGATTTCGTTAGTACCTACATCATGCCTAGGATTTTCCGCATAGTTTAAAATATTGGATATATCGACGGTCTTATACTCACTTTTAGTACTCATGACAACACCCCGACTATTATAAATTAGTCTCTATTTTTGACAATTTTTAATAACTCATGTTCATTGTCTAATCGATTTGTTTTCTTAGAAAAAAACATATATTCTGAGCCATTCTTTTTTTCTTGTAATGTATACGATAAATTAAAGGTAATTGAATCATACTTAGAATACATCTGTTTAATTTCACTAGTTGTATCGTAGGTAACAATCCATTTGCGATTAGCCATCGTACTATTAATTGTTTTTGCTAGATTATCGTGGTCTCCGTGGTTATAAAAGTTTGTATATAACCCTCGCCCCTTTTTGTAGTAGGGTGGATCAAAAA
>NZ_JAVFVN010000988.1:0-736 GCF_030910085.1 Stenotrophomonas maltophilia group sp. RNC7
GAAAGCAGCTGATTTTAAAGGGCTACTTGTGCCCGACACCGGAAATACCGAGCCCTTATAAATCTTAGTATAACGAATGAGCGGGGATCGCTGAGGGGTTTATGCTCGACGATGAATCGTTAATTGTTGCTCACAGCTGCGGGGCCGACTTTGCACTTCGCTTGTTGGTGGGAAAACCTTGCATTATTGAACATCTAGTGCTCGTTGCACCTTGGCTCGATACCCAAAATAAAAAGGGTCAATTCCTGGATTTCGTTCCTCGTCCGATATCCTTAAAAAGTCGAATACCTGTCGCTGGTATTCGCCGACAGACACCGTACCGGCAGGGCTGAATCGATCCGTCTGCTGAAGAAAACATATCCAAATGCGCATTATTATCCGCTGCCCGAAGGCGGGCATTTCTTTCAAAACAAGCTTGGAACCCATCCATTCTACCAACTGATGGAGACCTTATTCGCGCAATACCGTTATGGTTCCTAAAGAGATCAGTGAAATCACGCGCGGCGGGTTCCATGAGGCCGTCCCCACAAATGATTAGTTTGCTTAGTGGGTAATTTCGGCTTCAATTGCGTCAGCCCCCCGCTACGCCCAGAAACGAAAGAGCCAGAAAGGTTGCAAATAAAACAAAGTGCGTCATGCCCTCAATGGCGTTGGTCTGGCCGTCGTTCAGATTAATGGCTGCCGCAATAAGCGTTATAGCGATCATCATAGTCTGAATAGGGGTCATCGCCATGAC
>NZ_JAVFVN010000992.1:0-2309 GCF_030910085.1 Stenotrophomonas maltophilia group sp. RNC7
AATAACAGGTTATTTCTAGGTAATAAGAACGTATTAATTCCAGAAGAACTAATTTATGAATTCATTCAAATTGCTAGGGGATATAGTGAAGAATATGGGGTTGAGGTAAAGGGTGAAATTTATTTTTCACTTATTAAAAAACAATATATTTTGAATATTCCGCGCCAAACAGTGAGTAGAGTGCTAATAGAAGTAGACGAACTTACTTTAGATGAAGCAATTGAAATATCCGACATGATAAAGTTGATGGAAATACATTCACATCATGTGTTTGAACCAATACCATCACAAACTGATATTAAATATGACCGTTCCTGTGGTTTGTATTATGCAATAATAGGTAATATAAACTCATTGTTTCCAGATATAACAGTTCGAATATTAAATAAGGAAACCGGAAAATACGAATATATAATGCCAGTAGAAATTATCGAGAAAAAAATTAGACAAACAAGTGATACCCCTCAAGTAAACGTATTGGAGGGACAGCGATGAAAGAAACATATCATGTATTATCGCATTTCAATAATTTTCTAATGCATCGAACAAATGTATATTATCGTTTCTTTATTTTAGGTTGTGGTGGAACTGGAGGATATGTAGCTCAACATATTGCTCAAATGAGAAAAATGATGAGTCCAAGTTCCTCAATTTTTCTAATAGATCCAGATATCGTTGAAGACAAAAATTTAAACAATCAACTATTTATTAAAAAAGATATCGGAAAATCTAAAGCTGAAGTTCTAAGAAATCGGTATAGTATGGCATATGGTCAAGGCATAAGTTACTATGATGCGAAATACATTGAAACTATTGAAGAGTTACATCAAATTGTCTATTGTAAGAACTATATTACAAATGTTGATGCGAGAGCTACAGTTGTATTGAATGTAATAATAGGATGTGTTGACAATAACTTCACAAGAAAATTGATACACGACTATTTTCAAAAAGTCCCGAACTTAATCTATATAGATTCTGGTGTAGAAGGCGGGCGTATTCCAGAAGGTAAACATATTTCAACCATTTATAGTTGGACGAAAGAAGAAAGAGAAGCATATTTAAATAGCGGATATCGAGGACAAGTAGTAATAGGAGTACGTTCACAAGGAAAAACTATCTTACCACCGGTTGGTGAAGTGTTTCCAAATATTTTAAGAGATGCTGAACATGAAATAAAACCTAGTGAATCATGTAGTTCTCTCTTACGCAGTGAACCTCAACGCCTAATAACAAATCGATTTGCTGCACTAATCATTGCAGGATATATAAACGAATTACTTGCAAATAACACAATAAGAAATCATTACTCGACTTTTAATAGTAGAGATAATTCAATTTCTACCGCTCCTTTGCCTACAGTAGAAGATTTAGAAATTTATGCAGAACTACAAAAAGCAAATGTTTAATCTCTATAAGTCACCTATATAGGTGACTTATTTTTAATGCCATCAATATAAGGAGTAATACTTTATTTACGAATAAAAAATCTGATTAGTCACCTAAAATATAAAGTATAGGTGACTAATCAGATTCAATTATCTTGATGCGGATTATATTGGAAAGATGTATCAGAGGAGTAAATTGTTAATGAAATATTTATGTTTTCATACATTGTATTAGTATTTCCGGACACCGCTTCAACAACTGCTACTTGCAAAGGATAAATTTCTTTATCTGGAACAAATTCATTTAGTTTGACTTTAATTTGGACTATATCATAAATTGATTGTACATTCTCAACGCCTTCATACATTACAAAGTTTGAATAAGCATATTCTGTCTCCTCAACATCAAACTTCAAAATTTGGATTTCTCCCATTTTACTATCTCTCGATTTTACAGAATTCCATGTATGAATTTCCCAAATTTCTGCTTTATTACTTGCTAAAACACAAACTGCAAATAATTCAGGATTTAAAAAGTATAAATCATCTGCTCTATATAACATTCCGTATTTGGCAGGTTTTCTTATTTCTATCCCGCGATTAATACGTTCCACTTTAAATGCATAATAGGCCCCTAAACATCCAATTTCTTTTTTTATTTGATTTAATATTCCCTGTATATTCGGATTATCCTTTAAAATCCACTTCTCAAATTGAGCTGTACTAATATCAGTTAGTTTTTCAGTTAATCCATTTGTAGCTGCCTCTAATTGCTCAGGTATTTGTTGTAGAATTACACCATCAGGTTGCATAAAGTATGCATCTTTTACTTGAATGTCAACAGAAGTCACAAATTCTGTTCCCAAATAAAAACCTTGGTATAAAACTGATGATAGATACTCATAAAAATAATCTTTAAGC
>NZ_JAVFVN010000084.1:0-421 GCF_030910085.1 Stenotrophomonas maltophilia group sp. RNC7
TACTACTTTCGCAAAACACCCCCCGTTAAAGCCCGTTAAATTCAGTTTAAATGGCATTGGCGTGCGCGGGCCTACCTCCGGTTTGCACCGGACACCCCGTTTCGGGGGTTTTTAGGGTTCCGGCCGACCCGGTATCCTGGCTAGCATTCTGGCCCCGCCGTACTCCGGCCCCGAATCCCCTGCGGGCAGGGGCTGAAGCCCTTCATCTGATCGGGACCCGTGCCGGCCGGCACCATGGCGGTCATGGCTACCACCCGATCCGCCCACTCTCCCAGCGTCTCCCCGCAGGCCAGCGCCGCCCCGATGGTCGCCGCCCTGAGCGTGGCATTGCGTCCCGGCGAGGACGAAATCCAGCTTTTTCCGGCCGGCAACTTCCGCGCTGTGGATGGTCGCCCCACGGATGTGGACACCTGGCGCATGG
>NZ_JAVFVN010000261.1:0-501 GCF_030910085.1 Stenotrophomonas maltophilia group sp. RNC7
TAAATGAGAAGCGCAACATAAACAAAAAAACTTTAACTGAATCTGGAGTTAAATGTATTAGAAGTGATTCAGAAAATATGCGTGTTATAGGGGCAAAAGAAGCGAAAGGAGATATATTGTTATTTTTAGATGATAGTAATAGTATTTCTGCATGTGAACTTAAACAATTTATGCAACCTGCTATGAAAGATAATGCAGATGTGGTTTTAAATAACTTGCACTCTTTCTTTATTGAAAGACAGAAAAAAGAATTTCCAAGTGCTAATATTATTTGGAGACAAATCATAAATGAAGTGTTAGGAGCGAATGAATTAAAAATAAATTCTTTGCTCTCTTTACCAAATATAATTACAAAAAAAGCTTTACAAGAAATTAAATATGAAACTCTTAAAAACCCTGTTCTGGCGCAAATAAGACTTATTGAAGAAGAAAAAAAGTTTAGTTGCCATTACTTTATAGAAACACAATTGGCTAAAGAGTTTTGTTTAGAAGAAAGAGCAT
>NZ_JAVFVN010000161.1:0-570 GCF_030910085.1 Stenotrophomonas maltophilia group sp. RNC7
CCAAGAAAATAGAAGACATGCCAAAAAGCTTTAATGTAACTCCAAATGGTGTTCATTCAAAATATCCAATTACAATCGGTGATACTCTTGAAAGAAACGGTAAAAAAATCAAAAATTATTCATTGGATACAAATGAGTCTACATCAAACAATCAAAATGAAGATATTGATAGTACAAATGTAATGGAAAAACTAGAAGAAACTATAGCTCCAGCTTCTGAAAAACAAAAACAGCTTCAGATTGAAAATGAAATACAGCTATTTAATTATGGACATAATACATTTCTTCCTACGCCTAAATTTGAATCAATAACTATGATAAATAATTTCAAACTTAATAGGGAGGAAATTGCAGTAATTCTAGAAGCCCTTATTAACAAAACAAAAAATAAGAGTTTACTAAATGATAAACCTCTTATAATTAAAGATGTAATGTCAGAAGACCCGTATTATAAATCAATTCAATTTGTCCTAAGTCATAATTTTTTAACTACAAACAGTAAAAGTTTTGAACCCAAAAGGGATTTTACTCAAGAAGAAGCAACAATTTTAATACAAAATCTATCTAATC
>NZ_JAVFVN010000182.1:0-331 GCF_030910085.1 Stenotrophomonas maltophilia group sp. RNC7
GCTGCATTTGCGATATAAGTATAAGATTGTAACGCCAGCCAAGGGAAGTCCATATCTTCAGCTAAATATGAAGGTGAAAGGAGTTGCAGAAGAGTCTGACAGCATTCAATTCAATGAGAGCTGGCGAGACATTGAACGCGCTGCGGAGCAGTCGCTAGAGCGCTCAATCATGCAGCTGTTGCAAAAGATGAGCGATCACCACTTGGATCCCTTAGGCTTTGGCCTGAAGTATATGGCAACTCGGCATGATGGGATGAAGGAGTGGGAGGATTGGCAATCTATCTACCCTAATTTAGAATTTCGTGTAAATGTAAAAGTAACGTTAGAGGGA
>NZ_JAVFVN010000191.1:0-389 GCF_030910085.1 Stenotrophomonas maltophilia group sp. RNC7
AAGCGTCCAATAGGCGTCGAGCAGGTCATTGCGCAGCCCCGGATCGACGGAAGGGTAGCGCGCAAATGCGAAATCAAGCGAATCCTCGGTGAGTTTCCAGAAATCGCTATAGGCCCCCATCAGGCTCAGCACCCAGGAATATTCGAGCTGCTTTGCGCGCCACAGTTCGGAAAATGCCCGTCCGTCCGGCCCGGCCTTCTCCGCATGCCGCCGCACCGCCGAATGGACATCGAACAATGTGCCATAAGCGTCGAAGACATAAGAACTGTGGGACACCATTTCCTCCTGTGAGGGTCCGCCCGCATCGCGAAGCGTTCGAGCGCGTTTCGATCTGATTGGATCAGACCGGCGCTCTAATCCTTTGTTTTTGACGCGCATCTTATCCGAAA
>NZ_JAVFVN010000196.1:0-421 GCF_030910085.1 Stenotrophomonas maltophilia group sp. RNC7
TAAATTTATTCTCCTAGCTTACGCTAATATTATATCGATATTTTACTTCAAATTTATTTTAATCGATTGATAGGCGCTTTCATCGCAAAACTGCGCGCACTCAATGATTGGCGCCGCCGTATACGCGGCGAACATTCTTTACCACTGCTTGCAGGGTTGTAACCCGGAGCGATTACAATAATTCACGTCAAACTGAACTTGCCAGAAAATCGTGAAACGACATTTGTGCTAGCGGGTTTCGTAGTATTTTGAGGTCTATCAATACAAACAGACGCTTGTCGCCTGCCGTCTGATTAGGAGGCAAGAGTTCTTGGCGATACCTCAAAAATCTTCGTGTTGGAATTGAAATGAATCGCCTTTAATTCTTATTCGTAAGATATGGAATGTGCTCCTTGGCTTCTCACGTTCTTGTCCTTCTTTC
>NZ_JAVFVN010000202.1:0-301 GCF_030910085.1 Stenotrophomonas maltophilia group sp. RNC7
CCTTGTTGTTCGAGTACAGAACCAGACAGTAGAAGCGCAGCATGCCATTAGGCTTCGTCCTGCGCCGCGTGCCCATTCCGTTTTCAGAGGGAGTTCCGTCTTCGTGAAGCAATTCAATGCCGGTGCGCTCCACCACGCGCAGCCAAACTCGAACGTCACTGAGCTCCAATCGGATGCTGTCGGAGCTCTCTGTTGTCGGTTCGACGACGAAACCCCGGGCCTCCGCCGCGAAGCAAAGTGCATTTAGGAGAGCCAGACCTCGTTCGTATGTGTTGAGCGTAACTCTAGCGGCAATCGACTT
>NZ_JAVFVN010000267.1:0-436 GCF_030910085.1 Stenotrophomonas maltophilia group sp. RNC7
GCACAATATCCCGGCTAATGAATCGCTTGATCTCAGAATTGTAGTATCGTGCTCTCATATAGTATAGACCAGTTAAATCCGTCATGACGCCATACTTCCCATTATATTGGAAAGGCTGCTTCGTTTCACCTTCATGGTTTGCTAACTCTCCATAAGGGCCATACGCATATTGATCCGTGATCTCTCCCTGAAGGTTGGTGAGCGCGGTTGTACTTCCCCTGCGGTCATAATGATACATCTGGATCGTTCCGCTTGCTGCATCCTCTCGATGAGTCAAACCAAGTCCGTAGCTATAATATACTTGAGGCGTGCCTTGTGCATCCGTCTCCATCCACACCTGACTGTAATAAGCATGCGGGTCTACCGCATACTTCGTGACCGTACCATTGGCGTGAACAGCAATACGGTTATTCTCCGCATCATAGGTGTACAATGT